>JAFTQJ010000051.1 GCA_017462785.1 Oscillospiraceae bacterium
CAATATAGCCCCTCCCCTCGGGGAGGGGTTGGGGCTGCTCCCCACGGGGTGGGGAGACGTCACGAAGTGACAGAGGGGACGGCACCGGTGAGGTGGGGGCAGTTACAGGATGCCCAACCCTAAGAAAAAGGACTTTTTTGACAAGCTGCCGCATTCACCCGTATGACCGGATGAATGCGGTTTTCATGTGTGCCTGCAAGGGAACGCTGCATCACGTCAGCTCAAACTCTTTCCAGAGCCAAAGATTGAAGTGAAGCTGCTCCTCGGGATCGTAGTTTTCAGGGATCAGCTGCGGATAATCAACGATATATTCCGTGACATTTGCAAATGCACTGCCGCCGTTCAGTGTTACGGTGCAGTCGCCGTGGAGCATGATGGACGCATAGCCGCTTTTGCGGATTTCAAACGTCTGCACGGTCGTTCCGTCATCCACGGTATAGCTCTTTGCATCCGCTTCCATCAATGTGAGGTATATCATGGAGTTTTCAGATGCATGCTTGATATGCAGTGTGTTGCCGTCAGCGGTGCTCTGCGGTGCAATGCCCAGATTCAGTTTTTCCGCTTCCGTCATATAGCCGTAATCGTCCTTGTTAAACTCCATCTCGGGGCAGTACTTCTGCAATGCCTTATACGCACTCAGATCATAGACGCAGTAATAGAAAAAGTTTTCGCCATCGGTCGAATAGATCAGTGCGTCATCATCCGTATAGCTGAAGCCGCCGCCGAGATCGGAGTGTATGCTGTACGGCGTGAGCGAAACGCAGAGGAACATCACAAAGGATACACCAATGATGTGCAGTGCACCCACCCAGCCGGATACGGGTCTGCTCCGGTCCTTCCGGATCAGGGCATTGACGGAGAAACAGCCGCATACAGGGGCGATAGAGCAAGCGATCCCGAACATTGCAAGGGCATACAGCAGAGCGAATACATACGCCATATTCAGCCCGAGAGCCGATGCTGCAATTGAGATGATGGGAATGGCAACGGGCATATACAGAGCTTCCGCAAGCAGTTCAAAATGGCAGTGTTCCAGATCGGGCTTGATGCTGACTGCAATTTCATTGAGCATCAGCATCAGTCCGCTGAAGATGAAAAGGTAGCTTGCATCGGGGAGGACGAATGTCAGCACGATGCCGAGAAATGCATGGAGGTAGGCGAACGCCCTCCGGATGTCACCTGCCTGCATCCTGAACAGTCTGCATCCGAAATGTGCGGTCAGTGCCGTCACGCCCAGAGCGAGGATCGCAATGCCGATGGAAATGGGCATATTGGTGTAGGAAATTCTCCCGATCAGGTGGAAATCAATATTCCCCGATACAGCGGCGATCAGCTGGAACAGATAGCAGCAGCCGAATGTGGTGCCTGCTGTGAGTGCAAGACCGATGAGAATGGTCAGCAGTCCTTTCAGCGTTCCGAGAAGGTTTTTCCGTTTGTTCTTCATCGAAAGGATCACATTTGCCGCAAGCAGGGCGATGCCAATGACCGCAAGGACAATGGAAACAGCGTGATGATAGACGACCTCGCCGATGTTCAGATAGGAGAAGAAAATTGCATTTTCCTCCGCTGCATAGAGCGAATCGAGGTCATAGCTGCCCAGCTTATCGAGGAGTCTGTTGACGATCCGTGCCTGCTGTGCAAGGTAGTTTTCGCCGAGATGTGCAGGATCATCATTCTGTGTGTGGTAATTCTCGCCTTGCCCGACATTCGCCATATTCACGCCCTGATAGAATTCCTTGTAATTGGAAAAATCCGTACTGTTGGGCATCATGCCATAGATCATCGTGGCGATGGAACAGGTGAAAAGCTGGTCATTCACTTCGGAGAAGAGCTTGACAGTGTTGTAATTCTGCTCGGCAGTTTCAAACATGATCTGTGTGCCGGCGGTCCCCCTCGACTCCAGATTGATGGCAAAGCGGATGCGTTTGGTCAGATCGTCAAAGCCCGTGAATTCTTCCATAAACGCTTCCGAACCCAAAAGGTCGAATTCCTCGCCGTTGACAAAACAGAACACAAGGTCATTGGTGAAGGTTTCACCGTCCTGCATCCTGTCGAGGTAATGCCGGATGGCTTCAAGCATCGTACCGCAGGAAACAGCGTCATCGGATGCACCGGAACCCGTGGAGACGGAATCAAAATGTGCCATAGTCATGACTGCCTGATGGGTTTGTTCGGGGGCATTGGCAGGGATATGGACGATGATATGATCCAGATAAAAGCCCTGATACCACTTGCCCTCCGTGACATAGCTCTGCACGAGGTATGCTGGGGATTCGGTCGTATCGGCATTGACGATGCCGAGGCTTTCGAGCTGTGCAATGATATATTCCTGCACCTGCTTGTTTTCCTCTTTGTCAAGGATTGAGTGCGGCCCTGCCTCACACATATGCCCGACATGCGAACGGATCGCATCATGGCTGAAATCGGACTTCGCCGGCAGGTCGTTCGTATCCGCAAAGGACAGAACGAGCGAAAGGCAGAGCAGCAGCGAAAATGCAATGCAGAGTATGTTTTTTGTCCTGTTCATGATGACCTCTCTTTTCTGATGTAATATGGTAAAATTATATCATATTCGCTGTACTGTGTCAAGGTGATGGGATCGAATTCTGCGTGTTTTCGCTTTTCTTTTGACAGGGCAGTCAATTGTGAGATAACATACCCATGAACACGATTTGTTGTTCCTGCACCTTACTGATTGGTTTTTATCCGCAAAAAAGAAACCGCATTCACCCGTGTGACCGGATGAGTGCGGTTTTTTGTATGCGGTTTTCATGCGGACAGGCTTTAAAGTCCGCCGTTCATTACCCGTTCCAGCAGTGCATTGACCTGATGGGACTCCGAGATGCCTGTTTTGCACCAGATGGCGAAATGCTCGCAGTTGTTCACGACCAGATGATACCGATCCTCCCCCAGCCGGCTTCTGGCACGGGCGATCGTTTCTTCCGGCGAATAGAGATGGTATCTTGCACCCTTGATCGCCCGTACTGCATCCTTGATGAGTTTTCCGGCGATCGGCGGCATGCCCGCTCTGTGCACCCCTGCACCCACGGGGAGCTGTGCCGGCGGTGCATAGCTCTCCGGAAACACCAGAACGAAGTAACTGCCGGAATCGGCGATGAAGCGTGAAAGCGTCGTGATATGCACGGATGCCTTGCCGAAATCGCCGTTTTCCGCCGCATAATGATAGACGGTTTCGTCATTTTCATAGATCCCATAGTGGTCATAGACACCGTGATAGCGGTGCACGCCGATCACATCGCCGTATACTGCACGGCGATCCGGCTCCGTCAGCCTGCGAAGCTCCGCACGCATCTGTGCCTCCGTGCCCCATGCGACCCTCACGCTGTCCGCATTCAGGAGGCGGCAGTGTCCCTCCAGCTTGTGTTTTTGCAAAGTATAGCCGGACTTTTTGTCCAGTTCCTCCCAGAACACCTTTCCGCCCATAGTGGGCAGCGGCAGGTTGATGGGGGCGTTGTCATTGTTCCAGATGGGCATGGCTGGCTCCTTTCGAGTGGGGAGTGTATTTGCTTCTTTCTTACATTATAGGCGGTTTGGGGGAATTTGTCAATATGTGATTGCGGTGTTTTGCCAAGTATGCCGCAGGCGGTGTATGAGAAGAGGACGATACAGTCAGATTGAGCGTATCCGTCATATTTATGGGACATTTCTGCATTTACATTGTGTTCATAAATCCGGTATAATATAGACATAGAAACACATTGATCCGCAGAATGACCAATCAGAATCAAGGGGGCATCCATGATGAAAAAGAATCTGTTCCAAAAAACCGCAGCGGTCGTTGTATCATGTGCAATGGCACTGGCGGCTGCACTTCCGCTGGGAGCACTGGCAGCTCCGAAATCCCGTGTATCCGTGCATGATCCGTCCATCTTCAAGGATACGAACGGCACATATTATGTGTTTGGTTCGCATATTGAAGCGGCAAGGACGAATGATCTCCAGAACTGGACACGGTTCACAAATGGCTATGCCAGAACGAACAATGTCATTTTCGGCGATCTGTCAAGAAACCTTGCAGGTGCATTTGCATGGGCGGGCGAGGATCTTGAGGATTGTGCAGGCGGTTTTTCCGTGTGGGCACCGGATGTCATTTATAATCCCGATTATGTGAACAAGGACGGCTCCAAGGGTGCATATATGATGTACTTCTGCACCACCTCCACCTACATGCGTTCCGTGCTGGCGTTCGGCGTATCCCAGCGTGCGGAGGGACCGTTTGAATTTGTCGATACACTGATCTATTCCGGCTTTACCTCCAACGACAGCTATGCGACCAGTGCCACCAAGAATGTCAACCGCAAATACACCTCCACCAATATTGATGAACTCATGGCGGCAGGACAGGTCACATGGAATGACAGCTGGTTCAGAGGTTCAAATTTCAATAACCAGCTCTTCCCGAATGCGATCGACTCCACGATTTATTATGATACGGACGGCAGAATGTACATGACCTATGGTTCATGGTCGGGCGGTATCTTCACGATCGAACTTGATAAGGCAACCGGCAGATGCATCCATCCGAAGTCCGGCAAAACAGCGGACGGCAGAATGATCGACAGCTATTTCGGTACAAAGATCTCCGGCGGCTACGGTAAATCCGGCGAAGGTCCGTTCATGGAATACAGCCCCGAAACCGGCTACTACTATCTCTGGGTAACCTACGGCGGTCTGACAGCAACGGGCGGCTATAATATGCGAGTGTTCCGCAGTACAAGCCCCACAGGTCCTTTCACAGATGCAGCAGGCAGACCTGCGGTGCTTGAAGCCAATACGAACCTTGACAGCGTCGGTGTCAAAGTGATGGGCAACTACAAATTCAGCAGTTTGGATACAGCATACATGGCACCCGGTCACAATTCCGTGCTCCGTGATGATGACGGTCAGTGGTATCTATTCTATCACACACGTTTCAACCGTGGCAACGAATGGCATGAGGTGCGTGTGCATTCCATGTATTTCAGTGAGGACGGCTGGCCGGTGGTTGCACCGTTTGAATACAGCGGCGACCGCATTTCAGAATATGGCTACAATCCGGAGGATATTGTCGGTGACTATGAGTATATCAATCACGGCAATGCCACCAACGGCAATGTCATCAATTACCAGAATATCCGGCTGAATGCCGATGGTACGATCTCCGGTGCGGTATCCGGTACATGGCAGCAGGCAGAGGACAGCTCGCAGGCAACACTGAATATCGGCGGACAGAGATATTCCGGACATTTCCTTGCTGCACAGGATGAAACAGGCAAGATGGTCATGTCCTTTACAGCGATCGGCAGCAATAACCAGACCATCTGGGGTGCAAAGACCTCGGCTTATACCGGCACGGACCGTGCACCGCTGATCGACTATACCGACAGCAGTCACAGCCTTGTATACAATGCAGATTCCGCACAGGGCTATGGTGATATGGTGAAGATCGGGGATACCAATTTCCTCAGCGGCGTGAGCTATTATATCACCAGCAAGCACAGCGGTAAGGCTCTGGATATTGACGGTGAAAATGTACAGCAGTGGACACTCAATGGCAGGAACACGCAGGAATGGCGTATTGTTGCAGAAGAAAACGGCTACTGCCGTATCGTATCCCTCTCCGATGAATCCAAGTGCATCACCGTGGACGGCAATTCTGCGGAGGATGGACTGAATGTGAGCCTGCAAACCTACACCGGTGCAGACACTCAGCTCTGGAAGCTGATGAGAAGCGGCAGCTGCTACGGTATCGTATCCAAGTGCTCCGGCGATGCGTCCGGTCTGGATGTCTATGACTGGTCAACGGAGGACGGCGGCAATATCAACCAGTGGAATTACTGGGAGGGTGATTGTCAGCTGTGGAAGATCGAAGCAGTGCATCCCGCCGTTCCGAACGGAACATATACCATCCGTAATCTCAACAGCGGTCTGTTCTTTGCAGATGACAACGGCAATGTAGTACAGAATACAGCAGAAACATGGACATTCACAAAGCAGAATGACGGCACATACACCGTACAGGCAGCCGATGGCAGAGCACTGACCGTGGAAAATGCTTCTGCGGAGGATGGTGCAAACATTCAGCTTGCAGCATATACGGGCGATACTTCTCAGAAATTCACCGTCCAGTGCAATAAAGACGGCAGCTACTCCCTGCTGACAGCTGCATCCGGCAGCAAAAGCTGTGCGGATGTCTATGAGATCAGCATGGATGCGGGTGCGAATATCTGCCAGTGGAATTACTGGGGCGGTGACGGTCAGAAATTCATTCTGGAACCGGTCAAGGCAGAGGAAAAGCCGGTGATTGGTGATGTGAATGCGGACGGACAGTTCAGCGTAGCCGATGCAGTCATGATGCAGAAGTATCTGCTGCGTGCGGGCGATCTGACCGATGACTTTGCCGGTGATCTCTGCGAGGACGGCGTGATCAATGCATTCGATCTTGCTGTAATGAAGCGGATGCTTCTTGCAAAATAGTTTGCTTCTTCATAAACCTGTTTCTTTCTTCATAAACAGGGATGGATTCCCCCTTGCCGCCATCGGTCAGATGGCGGCAAACTTTTTCTTGCTGTTCGTCTGACAAAGAACTCTGGAATCTGTAAAGATGTCAATAAGGGATGCATTCTCCCCCATCGAAAAAGACCCCTGCGGCAGAATCTGACCTCTGCCGCAGGGGTGTTTTCAGTTTTCAGTCAGAATGCAGTCATCATCATGCTGCACCCAGAATCTCGTCCCATGTTTTCGGTTCGCCGGAACCAATTGCCGCCGCATATTCCAGAATCAGTGCAGCATCCTTGGCATCCGCATCGCCGGAAGCATTCACTTCAGCGAGGAAGTGTGCAAGGTTTTCGGACGTTTCGTCGCTGTCGGAATAGAGGGGCATATCCTGTCCCGCACCGACCGCCGCCGCATACTCCAGAAGCTTTGCGGCATCCTTTGCATCCGCCATGCCGTCGAGGTTTGCGTCGCCCTTGACACCAATATAAGCCTTGACCTGCTCTGTGATCGTGTGTGTTCCGAACTCGTCAGCCACATTCAGACTTACATAATACTCGCTGCACTCCTGTGTATAAAGGATCTCAGGAGTCAGACCGCCGAAGTCAAACGCATCGAAATCGTCCAGAATTTCGCCGTTTTCGGAAGTCGTTCCATCGGAGTAAACTGCATAACGGGTAATGCTTGCAATCAGCTCCTCCGGCTGGAATTCGCTCGTGTCGTGGGAGAAGTAGAAGCTCGGATCCTTGGCTTCCACAACATAGGTGTAGCCCGTGATGGTTGTTGTAGATTCAGTCGTGGTTGTGGTGGTGGATTCGGTGGTTGTGGTAGTTGCCTTGGTTGTGGATGTGGTGGTGGATTCGGTGGTTGTGGTAGTTGCCTTGGTTGTGGATGTCGTGGTGGATTCTGTGGTTGTGGTGGTTGCCTTGGTTGTGGATGTGGTGGTGGATTCAGTGGTTGTGGTTGCCTTGGTTGTGGATGTCGTGGTGGATTCGGTCGTTGTGGTTGCCTTGGTTGTGGATGTGGTGGTGGATTCGGTGGTTGTGGTAGTTGCCTTGGTTGTGGATG
>JAFTQJ010000052.1 GCA_017462785.1 Oscillospiraceae bacterium
ATCGAAGTCCTCACCAAAATCGGAAGTTACTGTTGCTTTTCCGTCCTTTACGGTATAGGTCATGTTCACCTGAATATCTTCATACACGCCCTCCCAGACATAATCCGCCGGTTCTGCCTTGCTGATCAGCTCCAGAAGATCTGCTTTTGCCTGTGCATAGGCATCCAGATCATCCCCTTTTATCGGAATAGCAATGGACGAGCCGCCTGCACCGTGGTAGACATTCAGATAAAGCTCGTGTGTCCCATCTGTAGCTTTCAGGAGATAGTTGTACATTTCCTCCCAGCTTTCCGATTCATCATCCGGTGCACCGAACAGCGTCCGCATTTTGCCATAAAAGAGAGCATAGGTTTCCTCACTGGCTTCACCGGGCTGGTACACCCATTCACCACCGTAGGATGCAGTTGCCTTTTCCCAGAATTCTTCATGGGTGATTTTTTCAAACGTATACATATGCCCCTCCTTACTTCGCCTGAAGCAGTGCCGCTGCCCAGCCTTCTTTTTCGCTGACAGCGAGTTTTGTGAAGCCTGCCTGTTCGAGGACATCGAGCACCTCGTCCGCACGTTCGATGATGATGCCGGACACGATCAGGTAGCCCTGTTCCTTGAGGAATTTGCCGAAATAGCCCGACATGGCGATCAGGACATCTGCAACGATATTTGCACAGATCACATCGTAGCCGCTGCCGATCTTTTCGCACAGTGCTTCATCACTGCAAATATCGCCGCAGTAGGCGGTGTATCTGTCCTCACCGATGCCGTTCTTGCCGGCATTCTCCACGGCGGTGCGGACGGAATTGTCCACGATGTCCACTGCTACGGCATTTTCTGCACCGAGGAGCAGTGCACCGATGGAGAGGATGCCGCTGCCGCATCCGAGGTCAAGCACACGGTCATGGGGCTTCAGGATCTTTTCGGTCAGCTCCAGACAGAGGCGTGTGGTGTGATGCTGACCCGTGCCGAAGCTCGATGCAGGGTCGATCTCCAGCACAATGCGGTCGTTCCCCTCGGGCAGCTCCTCCCATGAGGGCTTAATGAGGAGTTTTTCGCCGATGGGCAGGGGCTTGAAATACTGCTTCCAGTTGTTCGCCCAGTCATCCTCTGCGACACTGCCGCAGGAAAGGGTCAGACTGCCGAAAAACGCTGCATTCTCGGAAGCTTTCAGCTGTTCAAGCAGAGCCTTGACACCGGAGAGCTGTTCGGCTCCCTGTGCATCCTCGGGCAGGTAGAACGTCACCTTTGTGTCACAGTTGGCAAGACCCATGAGATCCTCGTCAATGTAGTCCCATTTGCCCTCCTTGTCGTCCAGAAATTCCTGAAAGGACTCTGCGTCCTGAATGGCAAAGCCCTTGACTCCCTGATCGGTCAGCATGGCACAGAGTGCATCGACTGCGGGAGTTTCCGTATTGATCGTTACTTCAAACCAGTTCATCTGTGTTTCTCCTTCTTCTTAGTATCCTTTTCGTGGGCAGTTCTTGCGTCCTGCCATGCGATATAGGCGGCGGTCAGTGCTTCTGCTGTGACCGCTGCTTCTGTTTCCTGTGCATACAGGAGCGTGTCAAGCCTTGTGTACAGCTCCGAGGACGGAGCGAATGCCTTGGAAGCCTCTGCAAGCTCCATGACGGTGGCACTTTCGGGGAGGTGCAGTGTATTCCGCATTCTCCGGAAGATCGCAGCAGCGGCATTCTGCGGCTGCATTTTTGCCGTTCTTCTGCGGAAATACCACTCACGCAGACGGGGCAGCAGAAGCCATACGGCAAGTACAAGCAGGGCAATTCCCAGCAGGACAAAGCCCCAGAGCATGACATAGTAATTCTCCGCTGTTCCCTCCTGTGCACTCTCGTCCATGGCAACAGTCGGCTCAAAGCTCAGCCAGCCATAGCCGGAAATATAGACCTCGGGGAAGCCGTGGGCATCCCGTGCCTTGACCATGTGGGTCAGCCTGATGTTGTTGAGGGTAGCGTCATAGGGTTCGGACATGTTGTAGCCCTGCACATACCTTGCAGGCAGTCCTGCACTGCGGCAGAGGAGCACCATGGCGGTAGCGTATTCATAGCAGACACCACGCTTTGAGGTGAGGAGGAAATCCTCGGTATTGTCCCCCTCCGCTTTCCGGTAGGAGAGGTCATAAACAAAGCCGGCATCCTCAAAATAGCGTTCGATCGCCCTTGCCTTTTCGTAGTCGGAGTCCAGTCCTGCGGTCAGCTCCTGAGCGAGTGCATCCACGGTATCGGACTGGAAATCAAGCTCCCTGCATTCCTCCAGATAGTACTGTGCATGGAGGTATTCCTGATAGGCATCCCAGAGGTATTCGCTGCTTTCGGGAGCACTTTCCTGCAATATAAGATGAGCATCCCAGAGCATATCCTCATACTGCTCGGGGGAAATGTCCGAAAGGATGGCGGAAACTGCCTCATAGTGAGCGTAGGTATCGGAATAATAATAGACCGTCTGCGGCACACGGTAGACCAGCGTGCCATTCTCCATCACCTTCACATCATGAACGGTGGAGGACAGATGCAGGTTTTCACTTTCCGGAATGTGGCTGATCCGTGTGGGGGTGGGTACGAGGTGGCTTCCCCAGACATTGGGAATGAACACCAGTTTCTGCTGCTTCTGCTCGGGCAGGATGGTGCCGGCATATGCGGTCAGTCCGTATTCTGCGGCATATTCCGCATCCGCTGCGGCTGCATCGAGCAGGCTTTGCAGGAGCATGCGTGGGGGCTGTTCCTCCATGCCGTCGTACTGCTCCGTGTTATGGTCGAAATACTCCGTTTTGTTCCATGAATCATCCGGAAGATAATAGGTATAGGTCTGGGTGCGGAGGCGGAGCGATTCTGGGGCATTGAAATAGTAGATCGTTCTGCCGTTGGTGGAGAGCATCACGGTATTGTTGGTGCTGTCGGTGAACATGCTGATGGCATCCATCAGGATGTCGGAAAGGCTGCTGGTACCCATCGCATTCTCGATGAATTCTCTGTCCGCCTTGATAGAGGGCTTGGGGACAACAGCAGCAAGAATGCTGAATACGGTCACATACACGGCAACGGATATGCCGGTATGGAAGCCGTTGAGCCGCCGGATCTCAGGGCTTTGCCGCAGCTGGCGGCAATAGACCATGAGCAGGAAGTAGGAGGCAAGGAGGATGATGACCAGAAGGGCATCCATCTGAATCCCTTCCTTTGCGTACATGCTCAGAGGGATGAGCATGATGAGCAGCTGCATCACCATGCGGTAGCGGACTTTGCCGAAATAATAGACGGCACCGCTGAGAAATCCCATCATCAGGGCATAAATGGCGATGGTATACCAGAGCGAGAAATCCAGTACGCTCTGCGGTGTGAGGAACCACACCAGAAAAATGATGGGATAATTGTCCCTGCCGATGTCCGTGAGGATGCCCACTGCATTGAGTCCGAGGATCATGAAGCCGAGGTAGCAGACAGGTCCGAGGAATTTATGTGCGGCAACAAAATCATAGAATTTTGTCAGCACAAAGCTCAGAAAGACCGAAACGATGGTATAGACCCATGTCCAGCCGCTGTGGTAGTATTCCATGAGGGCGGTCATGAGCATAATGGTATAGAGCTGTACGGGGTCGCCGCAGAGCTTGTTCAGAAAACGCATCACGGGATGCTGTGTCAGGTTCTGTATTTTCTCCCACATCTGCATCACCTCATTTCTGCACCGCTGTCATGGTGTAGTCCTCTGACAGCATAAAGACCGCATCGGCATGGGGGATCTCCATGATTGGCAGGCTCTGGGGCACCACACAGCAGAGATAGCCGTGATCGTGGAACTGAGCCATGGTCTGTGCAAGTACATCATCGGGGTCGGCGGTATAGATCAGGAATGCACCTGCCTTGTCGAGCATTGCTTCCCTGTCCAGACGGCAGCCGTCATTGCGGAAATCCGCTGTGGCAAGCTCCACGGCGGCTTCACGGACGGCATCCTCATTTTCGAGAATGAGCTGTTTCCAGCTGCCCTCCGTGGCAAACCGCAGAGAACAGGGAATGCCCTGCCGGACAAGCAGGATCAGAAAGCCCAGTGCACCCTCCATGAGGATCTCACGCATACGGAGGGCTTCCTCCGTTTCTGCCTGACGGAGATCGAGCAGGACGGCAGGACGGACGGCGGAAGCAGCTTCATCCATCCGCACCATGAGCTTGCCACGCTTGGCGGAAAGCTTCCAGTTGATGCGGCGGAGGCTGTCACCCTCGACATACTCACGGTGCACATAGCCGGGCATGGACACGGAGGAAAATGCGGCGGAGGATTCCTCCTCTTCGTCATCCTGTGTCATGACCACATTGCTGACGGATTGCAGCATGATGGCGGCACCGGTCAGGGAGGGGATCTCGGGAATCACGCCCACCCTGTAAAAACTTGGAAAGCCCTGCAGCGGCAGGCTGATGAGTCCCAGATAATCGGACACCTGCACGGAGCTGAGTGTCACATCGCCGCAGCCGGCATAGCGTGCGGTCATTTCATAGGTGATCTCCTGCGGCTGCTTGGGAGAAAGTGCAGTCTGGATGATGCGTGGATCATCCGGCTGAAAATTGGCACTCTGCTCCGGATGCAGACGAAGAAAGGGCACCGGCAGCACACCCTCCGCATACAGGCGGATCTTGGCGGAAAACCGTCTGCCCTTGGCAATATAGACAGGCACCTGCACATCCGCATGCACATTCCTACGGGCAAGGAACGCCAGCAGGAAGGACAGAAGCGGTGCAATGATCAGAAAGCTCCAGATCACCACGCCGATGTCGCCGTCCAGATGGAAGGTAAAGACATATGCCATGATGAACATCAGCAGGAAGGCGGATGCGAGCTTGATGTACGAAATGACGGTCTGAAACCGTTTTTTCTTCCCGTTCATGGCATCAGCGGACATCCGCATCCGCAGGAACGGGGATGGTATCGAGCAGCTGTCTGACGAGCTGTTCGGGTGTGCCGAGGCTGTTGCGTCCCTTGGGGGAAAGCAGGATGCGGTGTGCAAGCACGGGCACTGCCAGAGCCTTGACATCATCGGGGGTCGCAAAGGTTCTGCCGTGCACGAATGCAGAGGCACGGACTGCCTTGAAGCAGGCAATGCTGCCTCTCGGACTGACACCGAGCAAGGTGAGGTCGCTCTCACGGGTCGCACGGACGATGGCGAGGATGTAGTCCTTCACGGCATCGGATACCTTGACCTGTGTTACCTTTTCCATGAGTGCACAGACCTGCTGGGGGGTGATCACAGGCTCGGTGATATTCCGGATGGGATTATGCTCACCGTTGCGGTCGAGGATGTCCATTTCCTCCTGCAGGGTGGGATAACCCATGGAGATCTTCATGAAAAATCTGTCCATCTGTGCTTCGGGCAGATGATAAGTACCGTAGGTTTCCACCGGATTCTGGGTCGCAATGACCATGAAGGGGGTGGGCAGGACGTGGGTCTGTCCGTCAAGGCTGATCTGGTGCTCCTCCATGATCTCAAGCAGTGCGGACTGCACCTTGGGGGAGGCACGGTTGATCTCATCGGCGAGCAGGAAATTACAGATGGCTGCACCTGCACGGTATTCAAGAGAGCCGTCCTTCTGGCTGACGATGGAATAGCCCGTAATATCGGATGGCATGATGTCGGGGGTGAGCTGGATGCGGTGGAATTCACCGCCCACGGAGCGAGCCAGTGCTGCGGCAAGCTGGGTCTTGCCCACGCCGGGCACGTCCTCAAGCAGGATATGACCGCCGCAGAGCATGGCAATGGCTGCCTGAAGCATGGTTTCTTCCTTGCCGACAATGACCTTGCCGGTGCTGTCGAGAATGGATCGGATGTCTGTCTGCATGTCGGTTTCCTCCATCAGCTCAGGTCTTTGACCTGATCGTAGTATTCTGTCACTGCGGCAGTGATCGGCAGGGACGGTGCATCCTGCAATACTGCATTCAGCTCGGCGGTCATGGTAGCGGCTCCGGCAAAGTCACCGGATACTGCACAGATCTTCCCGTCCACGTCGATGACGAGAAGTCCGTCCGCCCCCAGCTCTTCACGCTGGGCATCGGCATAGATCTGCATGGAATTTTCCGTCTGCCATGTTCTGGTATCCACGAGGAGCACGCTGTACTGCTTGTCTGTTTTCCGCATGCCGTCCTCTGCGAGGGCGAGGAAATTGTCGTACTGCTCCCGGCTGAGGATACCGCTGTGGTCGTAAATGGTATCGGGCATCATGGCACCGATCTGGAAGAGCTGTTCGAGAGCCGGAGCATAATCCCCCGTCACGAGCTGGGGGGTGACCTTGGCAAGCGTCAGGTCAATGGTTTCCTGTGCAAGGTACAGGCTGCATGCACCGGAGGTATACACCCTGTCCTCCCCTGTTTCGTTGTTCACGAGGATGAGGAAGCCCGTGCTTTCCGGCCCGAAGAGTGCATTGAAATATTCTGCTGCAAAGCCGTCGGGGGATGCTCCGCAGAGGTTTCCCGTGATGACGGCGGCACAGCTCACA
This sequence comes from Oscillospiraceae bacterium, assembly GCA_017462785.1. Classification (GTDB taxonomy): domain Bacteria; phylum Bacillota; class Clostridia; order Oscillospirales; family Ruminococcaceae; genus UBA3855. Next base: position 6,483 of record JAFTQJ010000052.1, read on the forward strand.
CCGGAAAAGGAGCCGGCGATCTCATTGAGGGCTTTGCATTCGTCCTTGGTCAGCGTACCGGTTTCATCCGACACATACTCGCCCTTGTCCACGGCAAGCCCTGCCGCACGTTCCGCCGCCGGAAGTGCTTCTCCCTGCGGCTGGGTCGTTTTTTCGGTTGCAGCAGCGGATTCCTGCTGCTGGGTGCTGCTTTCGGCAGAAGATGCCGAGGTTTCAGCGGTGGATTCTGTCTGTTCCTTGCTGCATGCAGTCAGGCACATGCATAACCCTGCAAGAGCAAGCAGGGATGCGATCATTTTTCCCATACTGCCTCCTTATGATGTTCCGGCTGCGTAGACGGTTTCCTGAAGCAGCCTCATATTTTCGTCAAAATCAACGACCAGAACGGACTGACCGTCCACGGTCTGCCCCGACCATGTTCCCTCTGCCGGAATCTGGAGCTGTTCGATGTCGTAGCCCAGCACAAAGGGGGCTTTCAGAGAGAGGAGGTACATCTCCCCTGTGGACATGTTCGTCCCCACATGGGGCAGTGCCGACTGCACCAGCTCCGGAACGGCGGTCACAAGTCCGCTTTTCAGATTGCTGAAGAGCTGTGTCATGACCTCACGCTGACGGGAGGTGCGTTCAAAATCCGCATTGCCGACATAGCGGATGCGGCTGTAGGACAGAGCCTGCTTGCCGTTGAGCCGGAATGTGCCGCCGCCGTCGAGCAGGTCTGCATCCCGTGCATCCCCCATCAGCTCATTGACCTCGCTGATGAGGATCTCATTGAGTGCCCGTGCTTCGGAATCGGACATGGTGATCTCCACGCCGCCGAATGCATCAATGACACCTGCAAAGCCTGAAAAGCTGACGATCATGCAGTCATCCACACTCACGCCGTAGTTCAGCTCCAGCGTATCCATCAGCAGCTCCTGTCCGCCGTAGGAATAGGCGGCATTGAGCTTGTCGCTGCCGTGACCGGGGATCTCCACATAGGCATCACGCATGAACGAGCTGAGATAGATCTTTTCGGACTTGGAATTGATGGACAGCAGGATCATGGAATCGGATCTGCCCCGTTCGCTTGTGTCCCTTGCGTCCGTACCAATGAGCAGGATACTGGTCACATGGGAGGCATCGAGTGCACCGTCCGTGACGGATCTCCCCTCCTTCGGCACACGCTCCAGACGGCTGATAAGAAAAAGTGCAGCACAGGTATACACCAGATAGACCGATGTGACCAGCACCACAAGGGCACGGACAAATCTCCCGAGGGGGGAAAGCCTTGTTTTCTTTTTCCGCACAGGTGCTTTCTGCGGCGGACGCTCAGGCTTCGGCTGTGCAGGTGTTTTCTTCTGCACTGCATGCTGCGGTATGGGGCGTTTGGGCGGTTCTGCCGCCTTGGGATGTGACGAACGTGCGGGCAGGGGTGCTGCCCTCCGGCGTTCAAATTCCGTATCGAATTCCGTATCCCGCAGGGGTGTCCGGAACTGCATGGTATCTTTGCCGTAATTTTTCTTCTCAGCCTTGGCAGGATCCGCTTCCTGCTGCGGCTTCTGCACCGGTGTGACCGGTGTAACGGGTGCGGCAGGCTTGGCGGATACCGGAGGCTTTACGGGTGTGACGGATGCAGCAGGTGCGGACGGTTCCGGCTTCGGCTCCGCCACACTGCCGGATACCGGCTTTTTGCGTGGACGGGGCAGGTCGGAGCCTGCGGATGTGTTCTGTTCCCAGTTCGGGTATTCTTCCATGGATCGTTCCTTTCTCGGGCACGGGGAAAGCTGGTTTCCCCGTGTATTGGTGCCTTATGATATACGGCGGAAATTCACTGCAAACAGGGTAATGACCGCAGTGATGACCTGCAGAGCCATCATCCAGACGGGGGACATGCCCACATTGAGGATCTCCTCCATCAGCACGATGCCGATGCCGAGCAGCATGGTCACGGACTGGATGACAACACCCAATGCCGCAGCTCTGCGGACGGTTTTGGTGCCGAGGATGAGCTGTGCCATACCGCTGAATGTGCCGGAGCATGCCATGGATGCACTCATGGTTTCCACGGGTGCGGTTTCTGCGGCATACTCGGGCTGCATCTTGGCAGGAAGGATCTTGATCATTTCCTGCGGTATATCGAACAATCCGGAAATACGGTTGATCGTGATCATTGCATCAACGCTGTGCAGGATCATGCAGATGCCACGGCGTGACATGAGCTTTGTCCAGTACTTGACCTGCGGATCCGCACGCAGCTCCACGAGGAACATCGCTGACAGATTGCCGGAAACGGACAGGTACACGGCTTCCTTGCCGCTGCCCAGAAGCTCCGCTTCCTTGTTTCTTGCCGGCATGCCCTCGATATTGTGGCTCTGCATCAGCTCACGGTTGCCGAGCAGGACACGCTGGTTGTTGATCCAGCCGCACAGACCCATGGAATCCTCATAGACGTAGTTTTCCACATGGTAGAGCTTCTGCTCCTTGCCGGCGAGGACTTCCTTGAATATGCTGCTGAACACGCTGCCAGCATGTCTGGAAAGGCTTGCAGCGGCGAGCAGGGTTTCCTCGGGGCGGATATTGGAGAACATCTTCACGCCTGCGAGCTTCACGGAGCCATCCGGAAACATGGAGGCGGCATCGAACATTATGGAATTGGTGTCATAGAAATCATCCACACTCTGGTAGCCGAGCATGAGTGCACCGTTTCTGACCATGCGGCGGACTGCCTTGTACATGGGCAGGTTGGCAACGAAAGTGATCGCTGCACAGCCGCAGGCAGATGCAAACATGGAAAAGACCATCAGTCCGTAGGCAAGAGATTCCGCTTTCAGGAAGGTCAGCAGGATCGCAAGTGCGGCGGACAACAGAATGCAGATCGGTGCAGCCGGACGGCAGAAGCGGTCGGCAAGATCGGCGGAATAGGTATATTTGCGGAAATCCGACATGCAGTCGGTGCGACGCATGGTCGTGAGGATCGGGAAGTCACCGAGTACGCCACGGGTGATGGTTTCCGCACGTTTTTCATCCTCGACCACATGCAGACCGAAACAGCCGGTTCTCTTTGCGGCAAGCTTGAGGTTGGTTTCCTCACGGTTGACGATCAGCAGCTTGCCGACGGAATGCATCAGGAGCACCAGAATCGAACAGGGCATGTAGACCTCCACCGCCCCCTCCGCCATGACATCGGGAGCGATGAAAGCGGAAAGCGATGCGGCAAGACAGCCGGTCAGGGCTGCGGCGGCAAGGCTGTCGGTGTCAGCGTGGAGTGTAAAGAGCCTGCGGAAGCCGTTTTTCAGCACGGGCCAGCAGACCACTGCGGAGGCAAGACCGAGCATGGTCTGGATGCCGGCGAGCATCATGCCGGACATGGACTGCATCCATTCGACCTCCAGAATCCCGCCGAAGGAGAGGAATCCGCTGATGAGCATGACGATGGTCAGTGCCATGATGCGGAACGTGATCGCTTCACGCAGCTCTGCAATATCATTGCGGATGTCTGCGGCATTTTCCAACTCCATCCGGTCGGACAGAAGCTGCTGCTGCCGTCTGGTTTCCTCCTCCGCCTCCTCGGGTGTGCGGGTAATGCTGACATCGAGGGAATCGGCATCGGTCATGCTGCCGGCACTGAGGTTGATGCTGGTCATCTCTGCTCTGGGGGCAGGCTTCACATCAACGGGCTGCACCGGCTCAGGCTCGGGCATCTGTGCCACGGGCACCATGTCAAGGGTGCTCAGGCTCAGGGTTTCCGTGCCGAATGCGGTCACATCATCACGGTTGACCTTTTTGCGGTGCCGTGCTTTTTTGGCACCGTGGATCTGGGTATAGAGGTACTCGCCCTCCGGACGCTCCCTGTCATAGGTATAGCCCTCCTCCTCTGCGGCACCTCTCTTTTTCTTCTTTTTCTTCCGCTTTTCCAGCTCCTTGGCACGGGTGGACTCACTCATGCGGCGGATCTTGGGGAGATCATTGGCTGCCGGTACGGGTGCCTTCGGCGGCTCCGGTTCTGTTTTTGTGCCGGAATTGCCGTTGACACGCATGGGTATATTGTCGATCTCCATAGCGGAGGACTGAATGAAGGACACTCTGGAATGATCCACCGCCATTGGAGCACGGCGTTCTGCATAGATCGGCTTCTTGCCGGCGTTTCTTTCCTCCGCAGCCTGTGCGAATGCGTCCTTGTACTGCTGTTTTTCCACAGCCTCTGTAATATCGGAAATATCCGGTGATGCCATTGGGGTTTCCCTTACCTGCTCTGTTTTCACAGGCTCCGGCGGCTTCACCGGCTGTGCTTCTGCTTTGTTCTGCTCTGCCGGCTCTTTCTTTGTTTCGGCAGAAACGGGAGCATACTCATTCAGAATATCCTCCAGTGTCATGTTCTGTTTTCCCATTTCAGTGCAGACTCCTATCCTCTTTGCCGTACAACTTCATACATAAAAATACCTGCTGCCACGGATGCATTCAGGGAAGTGATCCTGCCATGCATCGGGAGCTTAACGAGAAAATCGCATTTCTCACGGATCAGGCGGCTCATGCCGAAGCCCTCCGAACCGATGACAAGTGCCACGGCACCGTCAAATTTCGTTTCGGTGTAGATGCTGCCGTCCATATCCGTACCATAGATCCACACGCCTGCTTTTTTGAGCTTTTCGATCGCAGCGGCAAGGTTGGAGACCCTTGCAACCGGCAGCCAGCTTGCTGCACCTGCGGAGGTTTTATGTACGGTGGGAGTGAGCATGGCACTGCGGCGTTTCGGGATGATGATCCCGTCCGCACCGGCAGTTTCGGCTGTCCGGATGATCGCACCGAGGTTATGCGGATCCTCGATCTCATCACAGATGATGATGAACGGTGCAGTTCCCTTCTTTGCAGAAACCTCCAGCAGATCCTCCACTGTCACATAGGCGGCACATGCACCGAAGGCGATCACGCCCTGATGCACACCCTCCGTCATCTGGGAAAGCTTCTGGTCGCTGACAGTTTTCACAACTGCACCTTTTTCCTGAGCGAGTGTGCGGATTTCATGCAAACCTGCACCGCCGCTGACATATACTGTATCAATCGGCTGTCCGCTGAGCAGAGCTTCACGGACAGGGTTACGTCCAATAATCATGTTTTCCTTTTCGGAAAAGGCTGTTTCTCTCTTTGCCATTGTATCACCTTTCTTTTCTGCACAAAATCAACTCTGTGCATACATTCCTCTCAATATTATAACATGGTTACAGAAAAATTACAAGTGTTTTTCGCAGCCTTAAAAAAAATTTTTCATTTCAGAGAAATTCAGGAGAGATCAGCCACACTGCCAGCAGCAGAACTGCCGCCGAGGTCAGTGCACCGAGGAGGAAGCAGGCCCAGTTTTTCATCTGCTTTTTGCTGCGGACGGCGGGGGCACTTTGCAAATAGGATTCCGTTTCCGCCTGAGCCTCGTGCATGGGGACTTCTGCGATGTCCGGACGCAGATAGAGCACGGCACGTTCAAAATACACGCTGTCGGGATGATTGATCTCAATGACTTTTTTGTTCACGCCTTTGATCATGGGATTACCGCCTTTCTCGTGGTAGTGTGGAAACAATGGCAAGCCGATGTTAGCATTCCACGCTTTCCCAACAATATACAAGCAGTATTCAATTTTCTCCACCGTGTTTTCAACAGAGATGTGGAAAAGTTTGTGAAAACAACGTGTTCTTCATACATGCCATGTTGATAAATCTGTGGAAACGGTTGAAAACTAACGTGTCCAAGCCATTTTTCGACGATGTTGAAAATTTCCCGACAAGGAATTACAAATGGTAGTTTCCAAGAATTCCCTGCATTTTCAAAAAGGACAAATATCCCCTATTTTACGACATTCTCCTCCAACTGACTAATTTTGACAGAAGTCGTGCAGGCAACTGCGGACATGGCGAAGAGGACATCCGTTGCCCCAACCTGCTGGATGAAGCTCTGTGCATTGACATCGAAATAGCGGAAATCGCACAGGTAGATTGTGGAAAACGACTCTGTAAGGAACGGGAGAAGGGCATTTCCGTAGCTGTCCTTAAAGATCACCAGTACACGGTCGCTTTCAATGCCCGTGTCCACCTGCAAAATGCAGTCATCCCGTCCGACATACACTGTGTAGCTCGCTGCAAGGCTGTTATCCTCGAAGAACAGCCGCTTCTGCTTGGGATTGCTGAATGTGGTGTCGTAGTAGGTACAGGTCAGGCTGTCGAGATTGGCTGGTTTGTAGTAAGTAAAGGCATCGGGGGCGTTTTTCAGCTCGGAGATCCCGTTCACCGCATAGAATGCCCCGACATAGCCCTCACGGGTGACGGGCTGATAGGTGTCGAGTGCGGCAAAGGGCACGCCTGCCGATGCTGCGAACTGTTCCGCTGCATAGTACGCTGCCAGCGGCTGCCAGTGGTAGTCCGTTCGGGAATAGAGGTATTCCTCTGTATGGGCACCGATCGCCTCATAGACGGGGACAAGCGTAACACCGCTGAGATGCTCCGCAATATTGTTCGTGTTGTCGAGCTGGCTGCCGTACTGGGCGGCATATTCCTCCGGCAGATAATAGGCGGCGGAGGTCGGGATCACCATCGTCCAGACCTGCACTCCCTCCCCGAAGGATGCCTTGCACTGGTTGAGAGCCTCGGCATACCGCACGCCGTTCTTGAAGCTGCCGGAAAACAGCTCCAGTGCCCTCGCCTGCGGTGTGCCGCTGTCCGTGACCATCACGCCGCCGTACATTGCTGTATTGCCGTATTGCGGTGCTTCCGTCATGGGCGGCTCGGTCGGCGGCATGGTTTCGGCGGTCGTTTCCGCTGTTGTGGATGTGATTTCGGTCGTGGTGGTCTGTGTCGTTGTCTGGTTGGTGGTTGTCCGGGTCGTGGTTGTCTGCGTGGTGGTATGGGTTTCGGTCTGTGTTGCTGTGGCTGCGGTGGTCTGTGCAGCGGTTTCCGTTGTTTCGGGAACCGGCGGTGTTTCGGTATTTCCGGCACATCCCGTCACTGAGATCGTGAGTGCGGATGCCAGAAGAAGTGATAGGATCTGTTTCATACTCTCCCTTTCTATAAGAAAAAAGCCGGTAAAACTACCGGCTTTCTGTCTGTTTGAATTGCTTACGGATTTGCGGGTGTTGTTGTGTAGCTATCCAGCCCATAGAACTGGTCTGCAAAATCTGCAAGTGTCTTGCCAGTTGCCATCTGTGCACTGTAACCCTGTGAGGAGGGACCCTGAGCTTCGGATCTCTCACCGGATGCACCTCTTGCAGAATATCTGCCGATATAGTTGGTAGACGGAGATTCTGCACTCATGCTGCCCTTGACAACATAATTCTCAATGCATACTGCCCAGTTGGTCTTTTCAGCGTCGGATACAGTACGGTTGATGTCCGCTACCAGATCTCTGTACACCTGCTCATCAGTACCACCGATCGGCTGCAGTGCGGAATCCAGTCCGCTGCTGCTGACCAGAATGCGTCCATCCTCATAATATGCGAGGATCAGCGTACCGTTAAACGGGGACTTTACAGGTGCGGTACGATCCTGACTGATGAATCCCTGCATCTGTGTCTGTGCCGCATTATAAACCATACGGGCATTTGAATTTTCGTCCTTGATTCTGGAGGACTTATAATAATTGTTCATTGAAGGAGCGAGGATCGCTGCAAGAATGCCGATAATTGCGATAACCACGATCAGCTCCGTCAGCGTAAAGCCCTTTACTCTGCGATTGTTCTTCATCAGAAACACCTCTTCATTCTGTTTTAGACTACTATTAAAAGTATAGCATTTTACAACGCAAAAGTCAACTGGTTTTGTGCAATTCAGACGGATGCAGGATTCACAAAAAATCCTGTCATTTTTCAGCAGATTTCACAAAATCCGGATGTCCGCATTACCAGCTGCCAGTTTCTGCAAAGCTGATGAACGCATCCAGATCCACACCGGTTTTCTTTTCATTGTTGGCATGCGGATAGGTGCCAAGGAATGCGTCCGATGCGGACTTCTTGAAGCAGGCTGCAACTGCACAGTCGCCCTCTACCTTGACCGCCCAGACGGAGGACTGGAGATCCTGGAAGTATTCATAGATGTAATCCTCATAGATCTGGTCATGGACCGCATTGCCGGAACCTGCATTGGCAGCTGACGTATACAGACCGTCCTGCATCGGATGATCCACATCCGCCTCACGGCATGCGGACATACCTGCATTGAGCAGTGTCTTGGCAGTCGAGTTTGCGGAGCTGAATTTTGCCTTGTTCATGTAGCCGAGCATGCTCGGAACGAGTATTGCTGCAAGTACGCCGATGATCGCTATGACGACGATCAGTTCAACAAGCGTAAAGCCGCCCATTCTTTTCTGTTTCATACACAATTTCCCCTCACTATAAATATGTATCTGATTCCGCCGTCCCCCTCAGGACAGCGGCTTGCCTGTAACAACGCAACTAATTACAAGCTTTCATAATACATTATACCATCTCATTCATATTTTGTCAATACTTTTTTGAAAAAAAATTAAATTTATCAAACGAAAAACAGTTGCGAACCGGCGGCAGGGATGGTATAATAGAATGTAAAGAGAAAAAACAAAGGAGTTACAGCATGCTGAAAAAAACGATATGTGCACTGCTTTCCGGTGCAATGCTCCTGCTTGGCACTGCCTGCTCGGAGAGTGAGGAAAGCGGAACTGGCTTCCTGTTCACCTGTGCACTTGCAGGAAATCCTGCCTGTCTGGATCCGCAGTACACGGACAATGAGAATGCGGACATTGTGGTCCGGAACATCATGGAAGGGCTTGTGCGGCTGGATGAAAACGGCGTACCGGAGCCAGCCGGTGCGGAGAGCTACACGATCTCGGAGGACGGGCTATATTATATGTTCAATCTGCGTGAGGACTGCCGCTGGTACAAAAAGGGCATGGACGAGGAGAACACGACCCCTGTCACTGCACAGGATTATGTGTTTGCTTTCCGGCGGATCGTGGATCCTGTGACGGCATCGCCCTATGCACAGGAGTTTGCATGCCTGAAAAATGCCAATGCGATCATGGCTGGAACAATGGATATTGCAGAGCTTGGCGTATCGGCACCGGATGACACGACAGTGATCTTCCGGCTGGAATACACGAATCCAGAATTTTTACAGCTCCTTTCACAGCCCTGTGCAGTACCGTGCAACGAGGAATTCTTCCTCTCGACCAACGGCAGATACGGGCTGGATCTGGACACCGTGCTCTGCAACGGAGCATTTTATCCGACCAAATGGAACTATGACCCCTACGGCAGCGATAATTTCATCAACTTCCGCAAGAATCCGACGCATTATGATGCAGAGAACATTGCACCGAGCAGCCTGACTTTCTACATCCTCAAATCGCAGGCGGATGCGGATGCACTCTTTGCCAATGACGGTGCGGATGTACTTTCCACGATGAGTAGCTGTGTGAAATATATGAAATCGAAGGAGCATACAGTGACTTCGGAATATGCCGAAACGATGGGACTGATCTTCCATCCGGACAATGAGATCCTCCAGAATGAGGATCTGCGGCACGCACTGGCGTATGCGATCGACCGTTCGGCATATGCACCGGTGCTGAGTGCGGATCTCAAGCCAGCATATGGCATCATTCCTCCGGCGGTGAATCTGCTGGGCAGCTCCTACCGTGAAATTTATGCGGATGAGCCGCTGGCACATCCCTATGATCCGACAAAGGCAGCAGAGCTGTTTGACAAGGCGGAAAAGGCTCTGCATCTGAATTCCATGAACACGATCCGCATCATGGTATCCACGGACATCAAGGACACGGACGCACTGCTGACGATCTGTCAGGAATGGCAGACGCTGTTCGGGCAGTACATCGGTCTGGAAACGGTGTCACCGGATGAATACGAGCAGAGGATCGCCACGGGCGATTACAGCATCGCCCTGTACAGCATCGGACCGGAACGCAACAGCTGCTACGAAATGCTGCGGCAGTTCTCAGTACAGCAGAAGCTGCTGGGCTTCTCCTCGGAGGAATTCACAGGCATTCTGGCAGAGCTTTCCAATACCGGCAGGGCAGCGGATTCCGTAAAGCTGTACGGCATGGCAGAACAGGCGATCCTTGACAGCATGGATTTCATTCCGCTGTTCTACAAGAATTCCTATCTGGTGAGCACTGCCGGCAACAAGGAAATTGGATTTGACGCATTTTCGGGAACGATTGATTTCCGGTATGCAAAGCATTTTTCTGAATGATAGGAGTGCATAGGAATGGGAACGCCGAGTGGAATTGGTTATATTGCAGTCATAGCAATGCTCGTACCGTCCATGATTCTGGTGATCGCCGGCATCATCCTTCACAGGAAGGGGAAACGGGGGACCGCAATAGGATTATGGATTGCAGGGGCTGTGTTTTCCTATCCGATCATGCTGGCGATATTGCTGGCGATTTTACTGCAATTCTGAAATCGTTTGATGTGCTGCGGCAAGCAGTAAGAGATCCCCGTTTTTTTGACGGGGATCTCTTTTTGGATGCCATTCCATAATTATGGAATGGCATGTGTTCGATGTTTTTTCCTCAAAGGCTTCACTTTTTCGGTGGATTCTTTTTCTTCTTTTTCACAGAAAATCCGAAATCACCGCATTTTCTGCCCAGTGCGAAGTATTCGCCGTGGGCATAGGCGAGCAGACCAGCCTGCTGGAGGTTGAGCTTGCCCTTGCTGTCCACGAAGCGTTCCTCCACCTGCACAGCCACGATCTCAGCAAGGAACATGGTATGTGAGCCAAGCTCCTGAGCCTGTGTGACACGGCATTCCAGACTGACGGGGCAGTCCGCCAGCACCGGTGCGGATACCTGCGAGCCTTCCGCCAGCGTCAGACCGCATTTCTCGATCTTATTCACCTTCGCACCTGTTTTCATACCGCAGAAATCCGTGGTTTTCCCCATCGCAGAGGTCGGCAGATTGATGACGAATTCCCCTGTTTCCTGTATCAGCTGGTAGGAATATCTTGACGGACGTACCGAAATATAGGTCATGGCAGGATGCGTGCATACGATCCCCGTCCATGCGATCGTCAGAACATTCGGTTTCTCCAGTGTTCCGCAAGTCACCAGTGCCGGCGGTACGGGTCCGAGCAGTGCACTCCCCTTCCAGATGGTCTTTCCCATTTTTGTTCCTCCTTCCAGCACGTTGTTGTTTTAAGTAGCATTTTCTTGAACTTAACTGATAACAATTTGTAAAGTCACAAATTGATCCGTTTTCGTGCTGTTTTATCACCATTGTAACATATCCTTGCAAAAAAAGCAACCATTTCTTCATAGATGTACGAACCGTGAATTTGTCCATTTTCTGCGTTTGTATAATACATTCGGTATTTTATCAAAAAAATTTTAAAAAACGGTTGATTTTGTGTGAGAAATGTGTTATGATATATATAAGAGTATTATTTGGATAGGAGGATTGCTATGCAGATTTTTCTGATTCGTGAAACGAAGGGCAATGCAGTGCATGCGACGGATACAAGAAAGAGAACCGGCTGCGGCATTAATCTGCAAAAGCCTGAAAACATGGCGAAATACAGCATGACAGGCTCCGTTGAGGATGCCTTTGGTCTGATGAACGAGGTCACATGCGAAAAGTGCCAGAGTGTTTTCACCAAAAGGATTCTGAAAGCTGACCGTAAAGAAATGAACCGTATGCTCAAGGAAGAAAAGAAGCGTACGAAAACCATGGGTGAGGATCCGAATCTGGTTTCCCTTGCGGAAGTTCAGCAGGAACGCCAGAAGCAGGCTGAGCGTGAGGCTCGTTCTGCGGCAAGAGCTGCAAGACGTGAGCAGGAAGAAGCTGAGGCAAGAGCAGCAGCGGCAGCAAAGGCTGCTGAAGAGGCTGCGGCTGCTCCGGCTGTTCCCGAAACGCCCGTTGTTCCGGAGGTTCCGGCTGCACCGGTTATCGATCATACACCGGAGCCGGCATTTGAACAGTATGTTCCTCCGGTAAAGAAGCCGGCTGCGGCTCCCGTTCCGACAGGTCCTGCACCGACCCATACATCCTTCGGCGGTTTCGCACTGGACGGCGATCTGGCACAGTTTGCACTGCCCAAGACTGCCGTTGATCCGACCGCTGCTGCATTTGCGGCAAACGAGGGCAAGAACCCGAACATTCTTGCACAGCAGAAGGAAGCCGAAAAACCTGCTGCACCCGTTCTGGATGATCCCGATGACATCATGGCACAGTTCGGCATTCCCACAACACCGGCTCCTGCTCCGGCAGCTCCGCAGGTGGAGGAAATGGACGATATTATGGCTCAGTTCGGCATTTCCGATACTCCGGCTCCTGCTCCGGCAGCTCCGCAGGTGGAGGAAATGGACGACATTATGGCTCAGTTCGGCATTTCCAATACTCCGGCTCCTGCTCCGGCAGCTCCGCAGGTCGAGGAAATGGACGACATCATGGCTCAGTTCGGTATTTCCGATACTCCGGCTCCTGCTCCGGCAGCTCCGCAGGTCGAGGAAATGGACGATATTATGGCTCAGTTCGGCATTTCCGATACTCCGGCTCCTGCTCC
>JAFTQJ010000053.1 GCA_017462785.1 Oscillospiraceae bacterium
AAAAGGACTTGAACCTTCACCCCCTTGCGAGGACTAGCACCTGAAGCTAGCGCGTCTGCCTATTCCGCCATATCCGCAGCACCACATATGCAATTGTCTGAATCAGGGAAATGGTGCGGATAAAAGGACTTGAACCTTCACCCCCTTGCGAGGACTAGCACCTGAAGCTAGCGCGTCTGCCTATTCCGCCATATCCGCATCGAGGTTTCCGTGACTCAACAAAAGCTATTATATCACATCCTGAAGCATTTGTCAAGTGTTTTTTGCATTTTTTTCAAAAAATATTTTTTTCTGCCGAAACGTGACTTTTTTCAGAAAAACTATGGTCAAATCCCTGAAAATATGTTATAATAAAAATAACTATGCAGAAATCAACGGAAAGAAGTGAAAACATGGCAATCTATCTGGATAATGCCGCAACGACCAGACCATCCTCCGCCGTGATCGGAGCAGTGACGCACTGCATGTTGGAGGTCTACGGCAACCCCTCGTCCCTTCACCGCATGGGACTTGATGCACAGCTCCTCATGGACGGAGCAAGAAAAACCGTCGCCTCCGCACTCGGCTGCGATATGAACTGCATCCTCTTCACCTCCGGTGCAACGGAAAGCAGCAACCTCGCCCTGCGTGGTGCGGCGGCAGCTTACGGCAAACGCCGCCCCCATATCGTGACATCCGCTGTTGAGCATGCCTCCGTCAGAAGCACGGTCGATGCACTCGAAGCACAGGGCTTCCGTGTGACGAGGATCCTCCCGAATGCGGAAGGGGAGTTCGATGCAAAGGACTTCATCAACGCTGTGACCGAGGAAACCTGCCTTGTGAGCATGATGCTCACAGAAAACGAAACCGGCAGGATCCTGCCCGTGCAGAGAGCATTCCGCACGATCAAGAAGCGTTTCCCCGATGTGATCACGCATTGTGACGCAGTACAGGCGTTCATGAAGCTGCCGGTTCGGGTGAATGACCTGAATGCCGATCTGATCTCCATCAGTGCCCACAAGATCCACGGACCGAAGGGCGTGGGGGCACTGTACATCCGCAAGGGGGTCCGTCTGCTCCCCATTGTGACCGGCGGCAAGCAGGAACGCTCCATCCGCCCCGGCACTGAAGCAATGCCCCTGATTGCCGGATTCGGTGCGGCAGTTGAGGAAATGCAGCCCAGCATTTCTGACCGCTTCGCCCATGCAAAGCATATGAAGGAATGCCTGCTTGAAAAGCTCGCAAAGATCGAGGGGATCAGCATCAACAGCTCCCCCGAGGGTACGCCCTACATCCTGAACCTTTCCGTGCAGGGTATCCGTTCCGAGATTATGCTGCATTTTCTGGAAAGCAAGGGCATCTATGTTTCCAGCGGTTCTGCCTGCTCCAAGGGAGCCAAAAGTCAGGTGCTCTCCGCCTATGGCATCCCCGATGACCGTGCGGACAGTGCTCTCCGCATCAGCTTTTCCGCAGAAACTACGGAGGACGAGCTGACCGCCCTGACCGAGGCGATCGCACAGGGAAGAGCACAGCTCATCCATAAATAACGACGGAATGATACATTATATATGAAAGGATTTTTTGAAATGAATGAATTGATTCTGGTAAAATTTGGTGAAATGGCACTGAAAGGTCTGAACAAGCGGACATTTGAGAGCATCCTCATGAAGCGGATCAAGTACCGCCTGAACAAGCTCGGCAAATTCACATACACCAGTGCCCAGTCCACGATCTATATTGATCCGCAGGAGGACGGCATTGACCTCGATGAAGCCATCAGCCGCCTGCAAAAGATCTTCGGCATTGCCTCCATCTGCCGTGCCTGCGTCTGCGAGAAGGATTTTGCGGATATTACAGCGAAAGCCAAGGTCTATCTGGAGGAAACACTGGAGGATGCACGCACATTCAAGGTGGATGCCAAGCGTGCGGATAAGACCTTCTGCATGAAAACCCCCGAGATCTGTGCGGAGCTGGGCGGCATCCTGCTGGCACAGCATCCCCATCTGAAAGTAGACGTGAGAAATCCGGAGATCACCGTCATGGTCGAGATCCGTGACACCAACGCCTATGTCCATGCACGCAAGCTCAAGGGTGCCGGCGGTCTGCCCGTGGGATGCAGCGGCAAGGCAATGCTCCTGCTCTCCGGCGGCATCGACAGCCCCGTTGCCGGCTATATGATGGCAAAGCGTGGCATTTCCGTTTCTGCCATTCACTTCGTCAGCCCGCCCTATACCTCCGACAGAGCACTGCTCAAAGTGGAGCAGCTCTGCCAGAAGATCACCGACTACTGCGGCGACATCAATTTCTACTGTGTGCCCTTTACTGAGATTCAGGAAGAGCTGAAACGCCGCTGTCCGGAGGAGTATTTCACCATTATCATGCGTCGTCTGATGATGGAGATCGCCCAGCGGATCTGTGAAAAGGAGGAATGCCTTGCCCTCATCACCGGTGAGAGTGTCGGACAGGTGGCAAGCCAGACACTCCATGCAATGGTCTGCACCGATGCAGCCTGCCGGATTCCGGTGTTCCGTCCCCTGATCGGCATGGATAAGACCGAGATCATTGAAATTGCAAGAAAGATCGACACATTCGACATTTCCATCCTGCCCTATGAGGACTGCTGCACGGTATTCACGCCCAAGCATCCCAAGATCCGCCCCCAGCTCTCCGAGATCGAGGAGGCACAGAATGCGGCTGGCTTTGAGGAGCTGATCGAGCAGGCAGTTTCTGAAACCGTTCTCAAACGCTTCCGTCTGGAAGTCTAAGACAACATCTTTGGTGAAAATGCTATGTTTGAGCGATATGAATTTATTGAAGTTGTTGAATTCTCAGAATATTGTGCTGTGAATCTTGACAAAACAGTTACAGATGTTGTAAAATTATTAAAGCAAAGGCACGAAACCATTGCGACAGCCGAAAGCTGTACGGGTGGAATGCTTTCTGCATACCTGACATCAGTCGATGGTGCATCAGCAGTTTTTGAATGCGGTATTTGCACCTATGCGAACAGAATCAAGGAAATGCTGGTTCATGTACCGCATTCCGTACTCGAGGAATACGGTGCTGTGAGCAGGCAGACTGCAAGTGCCATGGTGCAAGGGATCCGGGAGCTGACAGGTGCAGACCTGTGCGTATCAGTGACCGGAATCGCAGGACCGCAGGGCGGCACACCGGATAAGCCGGTCGGCACGGTGTTTGTCGGGTTCTGTTATCATGAAAAGCAGTGGGTTTATCTACTCAAGCTTTGGCATGCAGATGGTCACGGACGCAGCTTCAACAGAGAAACAACGGCTGCATTCGTGATGAAAACCGCAGAGAAAATTCTGATGGAGGAAGATTCATGAGCAAAGAAACGGAAGAACTGATCGGTTCCGAGGACATGGATGCTTCTGCTGTGCCTGACTCCGATGCGGACGAGGCAACCCGAACTGCCGAGGAGATGCCGGTAACGGAGGCACCCGAGGAAAAGCCGGAAGAAACGGAAGATCCTGACGAGGAGGATTCCGAAGAAACGGAAGAGTCCGACGAAGAGGAGGATTCCGAGGAAACGGAAGAGTCCGACGAAGAGGAAGTATCCGAGGAAACGGAAGAGTCCGACGAAGAGGAAGAATCCGAAGAAACGGAAGAGTCCGACGAAGAGGAAGAATCCGAAGAAACGGAAGAGTCCGACGAAGCGGAAGAATCCGAAAAGCCGACAGAAAACGCACCATTGAATGAAAAGATCATGGCGATCAAATCCGCACTCTGGGTGCAGGAGGATGAACGCCAGCAAGCGGAAACCAAGCTCCAGATCGCAGACAAAGTAAAAAAGTACAAAAGCGGCATTGAAACCGGTGAACAGCCGGAGCATGACGCAGCGGTACCGGTGCAGGATGCACAGAAGTCTGCAAAGGAAGCGGCTCCGGACAAGAAACACGGAAAGAAGAAATCCAAAAAGAAAAAAGCAAAGAAAAAGCAGAAGAATTCAGTATTCCCCCGTAAGGGCGACAAACCCCTCGATGTAGTGCGGAAATGCGTATTTCTCGCATCCTCAGCGATCTTTGTGCTCTGTCTTGCACTGATCGTGGAGTACTTCTGGAACAACCATTATAACAGCAACCTCAACGAAAACCTGAGCAATATGTATCAGGAAACAAAGCCGCCGAAGGAGCAGGAACAGGAAACAACTGAACCGCCGGCGGAAGAGTATGAGTATTTTGGTTTCCTTCCGAATGCAGAACGCCTTCTGGAGATCAATCCGGACGTAGCAGGCTGGATCTCGATCCCCGGAACGGATGTCAGCTATCCGGTACTCCAGCGAAGAGGCAACCCCGACGGCAACGAATACTATCTGAAGCGGAATATTTACCTTGAAGATGCACATGCAGGCTCAATTTTCATGGATTACAGAAATGATTTTGATTATGTCATTGATGGAAAGAAGCAGCTTGCCAATTCTGCCAACCTGATCATCTATGGTCACAACATGCATGACTACAGCATGTTCGGCAGTCTGAAGCATTATATCAACGATGCAAATTACTACGGCGAGCATCCGATCGTCGAGCTGAATTCCAACTACCGGAAGTACCAGTACAAGATCTTTGCAATGATCATTGTGGACATCAATGACCAGTCCGACACAAGATTTGACTACTGGAATCAGCTTGAATTTGCAGATGAAAAGGCATTTTACGATTATGTGAATGAGATCAAGCGGAGAACCATCCGTCTGAATGACGTGGATGTGAAGTACGGCGATGAGCTGCTCACACTTTCCACATGCAACAGCACATTCAGCGACGGCCGTCTTGTAGTCTTTGCCCGTAAGGTCAGAGAGGGAGAGGATCTGTATGCAGGTACGCAGACAAGTACTGCCAATCCGAACATCAAATGGCCGAACAGCTACTACAGATGGAATAAGAGCACTTATGATCCGGAAGCTGAATTTGTGCCGTACGGCTGATCCGGCGGACAGGGAAGAGCATTGATCCCGAACAGAAGAAAAGACAATTGAGAAAACAGGCAGCATCCTCGCAAGAGGAAATAAAACCGAGTAATCGGCAAGATGGAGTTCAGATGATGAAGATTCGAATACCGAAGAAACATGTTGCAGCAGGACTTGCAGCGATCCTGATGGTCAATGGCTATCAGCTCAATGCAGCCATTGCGGAAACAGTGACCGAGTCCGATACAACGGAAATGACCTCGGTCAGCACAACAGCACAGACAGAGGAATCCGAAGCAGAGTCAGATAACCTCAGCAGCATCACGATCGTGCATACTGCCGAGATCACCGAAGAAAATTATGAGGCAGCCGACTGGTGGAAAGCAGATCTGGATGAATACAGCGACAGCTTTTCCCTCGTCAGCTATGAAGCAGTCACAGGCACCGGCACCGCCGAGCCTGTGGATCTGGACGGGGACGGCATACCGGATGATCCGGAGCTGACTCCGGAAGAAGCGGTTCTGATCGCACAGGGACAGAGCAGCGGCATGCTGGTGTCCTCCGGTCAGGCAAGTTCCGCTGTTTCAAGCGTGGAGAACGGCATGTTTGCGTTCACGACCTATGGCTATGGTCATGGCGTCGGTCTGAGCCAGAATGGTGCCAACTTCTACGCCAAATACGCCGGCTGGAACTATCAGGACATTCTGTTCCACTACTACCCCGGTACGGCACTGATGAACACCGGCACAGCGGAAACAGAGATCGTCACCGTCAAGGGCGTTCCCGGCAATGTGCTGATGCAGGTTGCAGAGATCGTCAACCTTGAGATCGGTCCTTCCTTCCATGAGGAGGCGATCAAGGCACAGGCTGTTGCGATCTATTCCTACATGAAGTATTACGGCAATGATGCCCACGACCTCAAGGGCAAGAAGAACCCCTCCCAGAAGATCATTGATGCCTGTGCATCCGTGCTGGGTGAGGCTCTGTACTACAACGGCAACTATGCAATGACCATGTTCTATGCATCCAGCGGCGGCATTACTGCAAACTGCTATGATGTATTCTCTGCTGATCTGCCGTATCTGAGAAGTGTTTCCAGTGATTTTGATGCATCCTACGATCCGCATTACGGTGATGTGGTGTATTACACTGTGGATGAGATCCGCAGAAAGCTCCAGAATGCATACGGCATCACGCTTTCTCCCAATCCTGCCAACTGGATCCGGATCGTGGAGGGCAACGGCGGCTATGTCAACAAGGTCGTAATCGACGATCAGGTCACAGTACGAGGCAATTCCTTCCGTGCGGTGATGGATCTCAAATCCCCGAAATTTACTTATATCTGCTCCGTATCCGGAGTAGAACTGCCGCAGGAAACCACCCCTGCAGTGACCGAACCTCCGGCAACTGTACCGGTGCAGACCGCACCGCCCGTGGTGAATACAACACCCACACAGGAAACGCCCAAGGAGACCTCTGCACCTGCCTCCACCGCAGCATCTGCGGCATCGACCACCACTACTACTACAACGACCGTGGTCAAGGATACCGAAACCGTGCAGAATACTGAAACAGAACCCCAGCCCGCACCGACCGAGGCACCTGCTGAAACCGCAGCACCTGCGGTAACGGATGCCCCTGCTGAGGAACCTGTCATTGACGATGATTCCGAGATTTTCGGCTGATTCTGATACAAACAAAGCTGCTCCGCTGAAAAGCGGAGCAGCTCTTATTTTTTCTCAAGATCAAGTCGTTTTTCTCCTGCAAGAGGGGAGTGGTCCATCGCTTCCTGCACTGCCGTATCCGATAAATGCGTGTAGATCTCCGTCGTAGCGGTGCTCTCATGTCCAAGGATGCTTTTGAGCGTGAGGATGTCCACATGCCCGTGCTGGTACATGAGCGTTGCCGCTGTATGCCGGAGCTTGTGCGTGGATAGCCCACGACCCTGCAAACCAGCCGCAGCCAGCGATTCCTCCACGATCTGCTGCACACGCCGGCGGCTGATCCTTTTTTTCTGGTTGCTCAGGAAGAGGGCTGTGTCATCCGTTTCGATCTGCGAGCGTTCAAAAAGGTATTCCCGCAGTGCACTCATGCATGCACTGTTGAGGTACACAATGCGTTCTTTACTGCCCTTGCCGAGCACACGCATCTTGGATTCATTGAGGTCGAGCGAAGAAAGATTCAGCCCCACCAGCTCACTCAGACGGATGCCGCAGTTGAGAAAGAGCGTCAGGATGCAGTAATCCCGTATGTGTGCACGGTGGTTTTCCTGCGTTGTCAGCGTCCGGAGAAGCTTCAGGCTTTCGTCCAGATTCAGGTATTTCGGCAGGGCACGTTTCGGGGAGGAAAGCTCCAGATTGACCGTGGGATCCTGTCTGACCAGATGTGCCTGCTTTGTCAGATAACTGAAAAAACTGCGGAGTGATGAGGCTTTCCGTGAACGTGCCTTGTCGTGATTTTTGCACTCCACCGCCAGAAAGCTGTAGTATTCATAGATCTCACGCAGCGTGACTGCATCCAGCTGCTCCGGTTTCATGTCACAGATCGGAAGATCCATGAGCATTTCCGCAGTCGGCTGCACATCGGGCTGCATTTCACGGAACTGCAAAAACCGCAGAAACTGGCGGATATCCTGATAATACCCCATCACAGTACTGTCCGAAAGGCATTTCACAACGGAAAGGTGCGTCAGGTATTCGTTCACAAAAAACGGATTCTCTTTTTTATTGATCTTCATCCTGCACGCTCCGTTCGTGTCCGCTGGCAGCAGCATTTGCCCTGCCGCTGTGCCTGAGCCGGTACTGTTTGGGCGTAATGCCCCTGTATTTCTTGAAATTGCGGATCATGTGGCTGCAATCAGAAAAGCCCGTTTCCTGACTGATGTAGTTGAGGTCAAAGTCCGTGAACAGCAGATAATCCTCCACCTTGAATATGCGGATTTTCACAATGTATTCCTTGCAGGAAACGCCGTAGATCATATGGAATTTCTTGGCGAAGCAGGAATAGCTCATATTGCATTTCTGTGCAATATCGCTGACCTGAATCGGGTCACGGATGTGAGCTTCGATGTACTCCGTGATGGAATCGATGTCGTAGGACACATTGGCATGCATCTCCTCGTTTTCGATCGAGAAATCAAGGCTCTGCCACTGCCGCACGATCTGCATCAGCAGGCTGTAGAGATGGGACTGGATCATCAGATCATAGCCGTACGCCTTCTCCGTGACCTCCTGCACACAGCTGAGGAAAACAGTGCGGCTGTTCATTTTCGAGGCAATGCTGCTGCTGAAAAAAACAGGCATCTGCTTCTGCTCCGCATGCTTGAACAGCTCTTTGAGCTTGGGGGCATAGGCGGGTTTGAGATTGAGCTGGCTGAGGTCAAATTTCAGCACGGCATACCGCAGGGGAGCACCGTCTGCGGAGAAAATGGAGTGGATGGACTTGGGATGGAACAGAATGCAGTCGCCGCTTCGCACAATGTAACGTGTGCCGCTGTCAAACATTTCAGCAGTTCCATCGAGCATGTAGATCATTTCCATAAAATAATGCCAGTGCGGTCTGACCGGAAATACTTCATTGCGGGAATCGAAAATGAAGCACTCAAAAGGCATGTTGAGTGAATCACTTGCTTCAAATAAGGAATGCATAGGAACCTCCGGAATAGATTTTTACGATTTTCTTACATGTTCATTATAGCATAAAAACATGAAAAATGCTACAATATATTTGAATAGACCGTAAATTTTTTTGCAAAAAAATGCAGGAGGAAATGAATATGCTTGAAATCAAAGGAAAATGGGCACTTGTTACAGGTGCCAGCCGTGGCATCGGCAGACTTGCAGCAAAGTGTCTTGCACAGCAGGGCTGCAATATCGTAGCACAGAGCCGTGAGCTTTCCCACACGGAGGATCTGCTTGCAGAGCTGCGGGAAATGGGCGTTGAGGCATGTGCCGTGGCTGCGGAGCTGTCGGATACGGAGCAGGTATATGCGATGCTGCGGGAGATCGACGCAATGGGCATGCAGATCGACATCGTGCTGAACAACGCAGCTGTGCAGATCGCCTACCGCACGGATTATTTCACCACCCCCGTGGAGGATTATACCAGGAGCTTCCAGATCAACACCATCGCCCCCATGCTCATCTGCTACCACTATCTTCCGAAGATGATCGAACGGGGCTTCGGCAGAATCGTGAACACCACCAGCGGCATCCGGCTCGAACCCGAACAGGCAGGCTATTCCGCAAGCAAGGCGGCACTTGATAAGGTGACCATCGACATCGGCTCCAAGCTTGAGGGCACGGATGTCATCATCAGCCTGACCGATCCCGGCTGGTGCAGAACCGACCTCGGCGGTCCGAATGCTCCGAATGCACCGGAATCCGCCATCCCCGGCGTTGTCGTGGGTGCATTTGTCAACGATGGCAGATCCGGCAGACTTTTCTGTGCCGGCGATTTCGCAGGCATGAGCCTTGCGGATGCTGTCGCAAAGGCAGAAGCGGAAATTGCTTCTCCCTACGCATGATTTTCACAGGCTGCTGCATGTTTTGTGCAGCAGCTTTTCTTTGTATTGCATTTTATGCTGCTTTCAGTAGATTTTTTGCAATTCCTACATTGACCTCTGACGTTTTTTGTGTTATAATGAAGTAAATGAATGATCAATGAGGTGAAATATGGAATTACAGCGACGAATCGGTATTATCATGGGCAAGGTCTACAAAGAGGTGAACCATGCCCAGCTCTGCGGCATCCTCGAACAGGCATATGCACGGGGCTTCAGTGCCTTTGTGTTCACCCTGACCGCCGAAAATGGTGAAGCAAGGATCATGCAGGGGGAGGAAAACCTCTTCAGCCTGATTAATTTTTCCATGCTTGACGGCATCATTTACCTGCCCTACACCTTCTCTGCCGACGAGTACCGTGAATACATCGAAGCATTCCTCATGCAGCACTGCCCAAAACCGATGATCTCCATCAGCATGGAGTCCGGATTCTGTCCGAACATCTGGTATGATGACCGCCTCGAATTTTCCGAAGTCGTAAACCACCTGATCGAAGAGCACGGATGCCGGAAGATCCACTGCCTGACCGGAAATCAGGGTCAGCCCGTTGCCGAACAGCGGCTTGCAGGCTATCGGGATGCAATGGAACGGGCAGGGCTTCCGGTCGGGGAGGAGGATGTTACATACGGTGATTTCTGGAAATATGCAGCCCTCCAGCTTGCCGAGGAATTTGCCTGCGGTGCAAGACAAATGCCCGATGCAGTGGTATGTGCCAATGACATTATGGCGATCGCACTCTGCGATGCCTTCAAGGAATACGGCATTTCCGTGCCGGAGGATGTGCTCGTGGCTGGCTATGACGGAACACTCGAATCAAGGATCCACAGCCTTCCCGTGACGACCTACAGCACTTCATGGAAGCAGCTCGGAAGAAATGCAATGTGCATGCTGTATGAGATGATCACCGGCGAGCCGTCCCCCTGCGAACAGTTTGAGCAGGGTAAACTCTTCTGCCGCAAGAGCTGCGGCTGTGTCAAGGATATGGAGCTGACGGGCGGCGAACGCTTTGACTATCAGCGGCTGGAGGACAATTTCACGGACAGCAACCTCTCCACGCAGTTCCTGACCGCCGACAGCCTGCACAGCTTCATCCAGAAAACCTACCACATGACCTATGTATTCCTGAAACTCGAACAGTGCGGCAATGAGATGCTCACGCTTTGTTTCTGCGAGGACTGGGACAGGGCGGAAATTGACGGTTATACAAGGTCATACCGTACAAAGGGCTATTCTGACCGGATGATCTGGATCGACTTTGAGGGCACCCGACGCATGTTCCTGACCGCACAGATGGTGCCGGAACAGGTGCTGGAGATCAAGGAGCCGTCAGTGACATTTTTCACCGCCATGCATTTTCAGGATCGCTGCTTCGGCTATGCCCTGCTGACCCTCAAGGGAATGGCGGACGGCTTCAACCAGCACTACCTGCACTTCTGCCGTGAGATCAACAACGGACTCGAATTCCTCTGCATCCAGAACGAGCTGAAAAGCCTTGCTTACCGGCGTTATCTCTCACAGATCCGTGATGAGCTGACGGGACTTTACAACCGCAGCAGCTTCAATGAGAAATGGAAGCAGCTGAGAGAAAAAGCGAAAACCTACCACGAAGAATGCTTCATCCTCGGTTTTTCCCTCAGCGGACTGCATCGCATCAAGGAAACCTGCGGCAGTCTGGAGCGTGACAAATATCTGGTGGAATTTTCGGATATTCTGCGGAATTGCTGCCAGAATCAGGAAATGTGCTTCCGTGCACGGGAGGGCGAGTTCCTCGTCATCGGCAGTCAGAAAGCCGGAGGACAGCTCCACCAGACCGTCCTTTCCAGAATCACCATGCAGTTTGACAAGCAGTACCAGCCGACGGAATATTCCTTCCGTCCTCGCCTGTACCATGTGACCGTGACCGACTGCACGGAGCTTTCGGACGGGGAGCAGACGATTCGCATGATCGCAGAAATGCTCCAGAATGCCCAGAAGGGGACACTGACCTACTCCGAGCAGATGCATTATGATGATCTTGCAATGCTCCGCAATGAGATCTACCAGTTCCCCGAAAATGACTGGTCGGTGACGCTCTGCTGCCAGAAGCTGAACATCAGCTCCTCCTATTTCCAGCGAATCTACCGCAATACGTTCGGCGTGAGCTGTGCCCACGACATCCAGAAGAGCAAGCTCGACCATGCCAAAAAGCTGCTTCTGAATACGACCGATACCCTCCAGACCATCGCCCGCAAATGCGGATATGACTATTCCCATTTCATGCGGACGTTCAAAAAGGAGATCGGCATGACCCCCACAGAATACCGGCGTGGCAAAATGACCGGAAAATAGCCCTATCCCCCTGCTGTGTATGCGGCAGGGGGATTTTTGGATAGAAAATGCAATAAAGTTAAAGAAATTTGCAATTGTTTTCTTTTTGAGGATGTGCTATAATATTTAAAAAGTACATCTTCTGTTAATAATTATGAGCGAAAATGCAGAGAAACAGATAACGGGGGGAATCGTTATGAAGAAGAGAAATTTCATCCGCAAAACCGCAGCATGGCTCAGTGCACTGGCAATGCTCACCGGTGCAGTACCTGCACTCGACCTGAATGCACCGGAGATCAGCGTTTCTGCGTCCGACACGGGCAGCCGCATTCTGGTTGACCTGAACAAGAATGACGGCAGAAAGGCATCCTATGCGAGAAATGCCAACAACTGGATCGTTGTCGGCGAAACCAGTGCCACGACCACCATCAACGGCGTATCTCTGGAGCTGAGTGCCAGCGGCGGCTCGCTCCGCATGGAGAACAACAAGAAGCTCCAGAAGCAGAGTCTGGAATACTCCTATCTGACCATGGACGGTGCGACCGTGGATACCACCGGCGGCGGTACACTGACCCTGAAGATCAGCGGTCTGTCCAACGGCACACATACCGTCAAGACCTACCACAGTGCAACGGGCAACGAGTCCGTCAGCGGTATTTCCGTCAGTGCCAGCGGCGGCACATCCCAGAGCGGCATCAGCTGCCCGAATCAGGTGAAAAATCCCGATGATGCGGGTATCGGCTATGTTACATTCACCGGCACCTCCACCACCATCACCATCAAGGCATCCAGCGGCAATGCATGGCTTAACGCCTTTGAGATCGACGGCGGCGACCCGATCAAGGGCGTGAACCATGTGTACCCCGAGGATCAGGAGCTGCACCACCTGCGTGAAGAGGGTCTGAGCTGGAAGGCAGGCAGCGGTGCCGCAAGCCATAATGTTTATATCGGCACAAGCTGTGCGAGCGTGGAAAATGCGACCACATCCTCGCCGGAATTCAAGGGCAGTCAGACCGGAACGACCTATGCACTGGACGAAACCTACCAGTCCTATGTGACCTACTACTGGCGTGTCGATACCGTTGACAGCAGCGGCAATGTCATCAAGGGTTCTGTGAATTCCTTCAACGTGGCAAGACTTGCGTTCCCCACAGCCGAGGGCTACGGCAGATTCGCAAGAGGCGGTCAGGGCGGTGTGGTCGTGCATGTCACCAACCTCAAGGATGACGGCAGCGAAGGCTCCCTCCGCTGGGCACTCTGCGATGCAAAGTGGCAGACTGCGGACTGGAGGGGCGTTCCGAGAATCGTGGTATTTGATGTCGGCGGTGTCATTGAGCTGACGGATACGCTCTGTATTCCGGATAACGCAGGTCAGGTCTATATTGCAGGTCAGACCGCACCCGGTGACGGCATCACGCTCATCAAGCACGACTTCGGTGCAATGGGAACATCCGATGTCATCATCCGTGACATCCGTGTCCGTGTCGGTGATTCCAACGGCGTATCCACCGGCGGTATGGGACTTGCAAGCTGCAACAATGCCATCGTTGATCACTGCTCCATTTCGTGGGCGACCGATGAGGGTTTCAGCTCCAGAAATGCAGCAAATATCACATTCCAGTGGAACATCATCGGTGAATCCCTGAATGAATCCGTACATTACAATGCAGACAACAGAAATGAAACCGAACCTCATTCATTTGCAGCCTCCATCGGCGGCTACACGGGCAGCTATCATCACAATCTGCTGATCGACTGTACCGGACGCAACTGGTCGCTTGCCGGTGCAATGGAGCAGGATGCAGTGACCTACGGCGGTCACACGGACATCCGCAACAATGTTGTCTACAACTGGCGTGACCGAACCACGGACGGCGGTGTCCGCAGACTGAACTTTGTCAACAACTACTACAAGGCGGGCGAAGTCAGCAATACCAACATGCATGTTGTTTCCATTGACGGCAACGAGCTGAACACCTCCGATATGCAGAAAATGTATGTTTCCGGCAATATGATGGTTGCAAAGAACGGCTCTGTTCTCCTCGCATCCACCGATAATGCATGGGATAAGGGCAAGGCAGTTTCCGGCGGCAAGAATTCCACCAATGCCGATGTCCGCAGCGATTCTCCGTTCTTTGAATCCTATGTCAATACACAGTCCGCAGAGGATGCTTATAAGAGCGTCATTGCAGGCGTAGGTGCCGGCGGCGGCTCCGCAGCAGGCTGGGACTACATCGACAGCCGCTATATCAACGAAGTATCCAAGACCACCTATACCTTTACCGGCAGCAAGGCAGGTCTGAAGGGCATCATCGACAGCCAGAACGATGCCGGCGGTTATCCCAGCAGCTCTAATTTTGCACACAGCAGTGACGGCGTTTGCAATGCGGCAAATGATACCGACCGTGACGGTATGCCCAATACATGGGAGGAGGCACACGGTCTGAACCCGAACGATGCCTCAGACGGCAGCATCAACAGCCTTTCTCCGGACGGCTACACCAACGTGGAAATGTTCCTCAATGAGCTTTGCGGTGACGAAGTGAACTACGGCGAACCGCCCGTGATCGGAAAGACCGGTGCTGTGATCGACACCGCACACAAGTACACCATCACCAATGTCGGCTCCGGTCTGCCGCTGGCAGCTGCCGGAAGCGTGGCAGAGGCTGGAACGGACGTACAGCAGACCAAGAACGGTGCGGACGGCTGGACACTGGAGGATGCAGGAAACGGCTATTACAGAGTTTACTCCGAGCTGGGCGACGGCAAGACCTATCTGCTTGACCTTGCAATGGGCGATCCGGCAAACGGCACCAACATCGGCATCTGGACGGATACCGCATGTGATGCACAGCTCTTCAAATTCGTGGACAACGGCGACGGCACCTATACCATCTGCACCAAGGCAACCGCCGATGAAAGCGGTCTTGGCATCGCATCAGGTTCCACCGAGGACGGTGCATCCGTCATCCAGTGGGCATGTGACGGCACGGACAACCAGAAGTGGACACTCACCATCAAGGTTGACCCCATCAGCGGCAGACTGGTGCAGGATCTCATCGTGAAAGATCTGACCTATAACAAGGACAGATGGAACTACAAGGACTGGGCACTGGATACTGAAACCGCAGCGGGGGACCTCGTATACGGTGACAGAGATGCGACCTATGTGACACTTCCGGAGGAAGTCCTCGGCGGTGAGCACATCCTGACCGCATGCGACCATAAGTTTGCAGCAGGCACACTGGCAGCATTCACAGCCGGTGCGGATATGACCGTATATGCAGCATTTGACCAGCGTGTCGCCGCTGCTCCTGCATGGCTCTCCGGCTGGACGCTGACCGATCTGACCGCAGTCAACAGCAATGATGTGACCTTTGTATTCTATGCAAAGGAAGTCAAAGCCGGCGATACCGTAACACTCGGTGAGAACGGACAGTCCGCATCCTGCGTGAACTATACCGTATTTGCCGCAGAAGCAAAGGCAGCGGAAACAACAACTGAGCCGACAGAAGCCACCGCAGCTCCGACAGAAACCACCGCAGCACCGACAGAAACCACCGCAGCACCGACAGAAACAACACCCGAACCCACGGAAACCACTACGAGCGAACAGCCGGATGTGACACCGACATTGTGCGGTGATGCGAACTGTGATGGTGCAGTCAGCATTGCGGATGTACTTGCACTCAATAGAAATCTGATGACGGGCGAAAAACTGACCGAGCAGGGTGCACTGAATGCGGACACGGACGGCGATGGAAAGCCCACCTCCGCAGATGCAATGAACATTCTCAAACATGCCATCGGCATCATTAAAAGCCTTCCCCTCTAACGATAAGGAGTGAATGATATGCTTCAGAAACTGAAAAGAAGTCTTGCGGTTCTGACCGCAGCATTTACCGCAATTTCCGCAGCGGCTCTGCTTCCTGAAACCAAGGAAGCAGTACCGGCTGACGCTGCCTCGGCAGTGCTCGCATTCCCCGGTGCAGTCGGCGGCGGCAAATATGCAACCGGCGGCAGGGGCGGCGAGATCTACCATGTTACCAACCTCAATGACAGCGGTGCAGGCTCCCTGCGTGACGCTGTGAGCCAGTCCAACCGCATCGTTGTATTCGATGTCAGCGGTACGATCGAGCTGCAAAGCAATATCGTCTGCCAGAGCAATATTACCATTGCCGGACAGACAGCCCCCGGCGGCTCCGGCGTGACCCTGAAAAACTACAAGCTGGGTCTGGGCGGCACCAACTGCATCGTCCGCTACCTCAGCTCCCGTCCGGGTCCCTATAAGGCTACCAGCTCCGGCAATGACGCACTCGGCGGTGCTGGCGGCAGCAACTGCATCCTCGACCATTGCTCCATCGGCTGGGCATCGGATGAACAGTGGGGTCTGTATTCCAAGAATGACAACTACACCCTCCAGTACTCCGTCATCGGTCCTGCCAATTCGTGGGGCGGTCACGCAAAGGGCGTGCACGGCTTCGGCATCATGTTCGGACGTGCCAACTTCACCTTTGACCACAACCTGATCATCCACTGCGTATCCAGAAACTTCCGTGGCAAGGTCACCGACCAGAATGCAGCGGACTTCACCAACAATGTCATCTATGACTGGGGCTACCAGACGACCTATGGCACGGTGGGACATATCAACTATGTCAACAACACCCTCAAGGCTGGTAACTCCACCACCGGAGCCTATCACTATGCACAGGTTTCCGACAATGAGAATTTCGCATTCTATCTGAACGGCAACCGCATCCTGAACAAGGACGATTCCGTCCGCAATGCGGAGAACAGCAACTGGTCCGCAATGACCTACAATGGCAGCAAATCCGAAGCCACCACCCGTGTGGATAACCATTTCCCGATCAATGTGAACGGTGCGGATGTTTCCACTGTCCTGACAGCGGAGAGTGCGGAGGATTCCTACAACCACGTTATCAGCTTTGCCGGCAACGGCATTGCCCCGACACTCCGAACAGCGATCGACCAGCAGTGTGCGGACGAAACCCTCAACGGCACAGGCTCCTGCTCCGGCACCGCAGCCTATGATTCCTCCGTTACCGATCTTGACAAGTACAAGATCGCATGCGGCGTGACCTATGACTATCCGGCAGCAGTCCTGACAAAGACCATCACTGACAGCGACAATGACGGCATGCCCGACGAATGGGAAGAGGCAAGAGGTCTGAACCCCAATGATGCCAGCGATACCAACGGCGACTACTGCGGTCAGGGCTACACCAATATTGAATACTACCTCAACGACCTGACCATTGATTCCTTCCCCGTGGGTGTTGTGACACCCTCTCCGGAAACCGCAGAGCTTGTGACGATCTCCGCATTCGAGCAGATCGAAGCAGAGAATTTCTCCGCACAGTCCGGCATCCTCGCAGAGGATTGTCCCGACGGCGGTCAGAATATCGGCTATGTGGAAAGCGGCGATCATATCATGTTCCGCCGTGTGGATTTTGCAGAGGGAGCAAAGAGCTTTACTGCAAGAGTATCCGGCAATCCGGCAGCCATTGAGCTGTATACGGATGCACTCGACACCCCCGTGGCGACCTGCCAGTTTGCGGGCACCAGCGGTTATTCCGAGTATCAGGATGTATCCTTCAATATCGGTAATCTCACCGGCGTGCATGATCTGTATCTCAGATTCACCGGCGGCGAGGGGTATCTGCTGAATATGAACTGGTTCACCTTCGGCAGGGATGCCATTCCGATGAACGGCAGACTGTTCACAAATCTCCTTGTCAATGACAGTACCTGTGGCTCCAGCTGGTCCATCGCAGACAATGCACAGGTCGGTTCGCTCCTGTACGGCGACCGTGACGCAGTGATCACCGCAATGCCAGAGCTGCTGACGGGTGCAGAAATGATTCAGACTGCATGTGATTCCAAAAACTTTACAGGGGATCAGGCAGCATTCACCGCAGGTGCGGACATGGATGTCTATGTTGCAATGGATACCCGAGTGACAGCACCTCCTGCGTGGCTCTCCGACTGGAACGCCACCGTTCTGACACTCACCAACAGCAAGGATGTTACCTTCACGCTCTACAAGAGGATCTGCAAGCAGGGTGAAACCATTACACTCGGCACGAACGGTCAGTCCTCCGGCTGTGTGAACTACGCTGTGTTTGCGGTGGATGTATCCCAGCCCGAACAGATCACCGGTGACGTTGACCTTGACGGCGATCTCAAGGTACTCGATGTCATTCTCTACCAGAAAGTACTGCTCAACCGTGAGAAATTCACCGCCGAACAGTCCGCAATGGCGGATCTGAATGCGGACGGCAGACAGGATGCTTTTGATCTTGCACACCTGAAGCGTCTGTTGATTACCAAGCCATAACAATTCCATCCTTTCTATACTGCCATCCCTCGGCTCTTCTTTGAGGGATGGCAGTTTTCTTGACATTTTTTCTCATTTGATGTATAATATAGTAGTGAATCAATATGTTTCGGCATCCAATGCAGAAAGGAGTCAATGGTATGAATGCTGTATGGAGCGTGCTGCTCGGTTATCTGATCGGAAATGTCAATCCTGCCTATATCGCAGCAAAACGCAGGGGCTTCGACATCCGGAAAAACGGTTCCGGAAATGCGGGTGCCTCCAATGCGGTGATTACAATGGGAAAGGGGGTCGGTGCGGCAGCAGCGATCTTTGACATTGTGAAAGCTTATTTCTCTGTGCGGATCGCAGTCTTTCTGTTTCCGCAGCTCAAACTGGCGGCGGAGCTGTCCGGTACCGCCTGCATTGTCGGGCATATCTTTCCGGCATTCATGGGCTTTCGGGGCGGCAAGGGGCTTGCGAGTCTTGCAGGCGTAGTGCTTGCATTCAGTCCGGAGCTGTTCTTGCTGATGCTCCTCGGGGCGGTCATTGTGGCATTTCTCACGGACTACATATGTTTTGTCGCAATCACAGCCTCCATCGCATTTCCGCTGCTCTACGGCATCATGACCGGCTGCACCGCAGGTGTCCTGATCTACGCTGTGATCGCCGTCATCATGCCCTGCAAGCACATCCATAATCTCCGCCGGATCCAGAACGGCACCGAGGCACATATCAGTTTCCTCTGGAAACGTGACGAAGAACTGGAACGCCTCAAACACAACCACCATCACTGACCCCAACCGCCGGCACATTTTCCGGCGGTTTTTATGTAATTTGTGACAAATTCCATTGACAAAAATACGGCGTTGTGGTATAATATATGTACTGTAGTTTTTTACAGTAAAGCAACGTCAGGATAAAACGCTGTATTCACAGCATGGTATATCTTGCATGCCGCAGCAGCGGCAGTTGAAAGGAGTAATTATTATGGGACTTATTAAAGCAGTAGTCGGTGCAGTCGGCGGCGTAATGGCGGATCAGTGGAAGGAATTCTTCTATTGTGATGCGATCGATGATGATGTGCTGATGCTCAAGGGCAGAAAGCGTACCTCCGACCGTTCTTCCAATACCAAGGGCAGTGACAACGTGATCACCAACGGCAGCGGCATCGCTGTTGCAGACGGTCAGTGCGTAGTCATCGTGGATCAGGGCAAGATCGTGGAGATCTGTGCACTCCCCGGCGAGTATACATATGATATGTCCACCGAGCCGAGCATCTTCTCCGGCAGCCTTGGCTCCAGCATTCTGGAAACCTTCAAGGCAATGGGCAAGCGTATTTCCTATGGCGGCGATACCGGCAAGGATCAGCGTGTGTACTATTTCAACACCAAGGAGATCAAGGACAATCTGTTCGGTACTCCCAGACCCATGCCGTTCCGCATCGTGGATAAGAACATCGGTCTGGACCTCGACACCACCATCCGCTGCAACGGCAGATACAGCTATGTGATCTCTGACCCGATCCTGTTCTACACCAATGTAGCAGGCAACGTGAAGGATGAATTCAGAAGAAGCGAGATCGACGCAACCCTCAAGGGTGAGTTCATCAACTCCCTCCAGCCGGCACTGGCAAAGATTTCTGCAATGGGCATCCGTTACAGCGAGCTTCCGGCACATACCGAGGATATTGCTGATGCTATGAACGAGATCCTTTCCAAGAAGTGGGAAGAATCCAGAGGCATCAAGGTCAAGTCCGTTGCGTTCAACCCCATCACACTGTCTGAGGAGATGGAAGCAACCATCCAGAAGCTCCAGCTCCGTGCAGTTGACCGTGATCCGGGTATGGCAGCAACTGCAATGCTCAATGCACAGACCGAGGCAATGAAGCTTGCAGCAGGCAATACTGCAACTGGTCCGATGATGGGCTTCATGAATATGAATATGGCAATGCAGAACACAGGTGCAATGCCTGCACAGAATTTCTACCAGATGGCTGCACAGCAGCAGGCACAGCAGGCAGCTGCACCGGCAGCAAATACGTGGACCTGCTCCTGCGGCACACCGAATACCGGCAAGTTCTGCCAGAACTGTGCAAATCCCAAGCCCGCACCGGCAGGGGAGTGGACGTGCAAGTGCGGCACCTCCAACAGCGGCAAGTTCTGCATGAACTGCGGCTCCTCCAAGCCCACAGCGGACGGCTGGACATGTAAGTGCGGTGCAGTGAACAAGGGCAAGTTCTGCATGGAATGCGGCAGCCCCAAGCCCGCAGGTGCACCTCTCTACCGCTGCGACAAGTGCGGCTGGGAACCCGCTGATCCTGCAAATCCTCCGAAGTTCTGTCCGGAGTGTGCAGACCCGTTCGATGAGAACGACAGAAAGTAAGCAATGATGCAAACGGCAGCGGCTCAGAAACTTCCGCTGCCGTTTTCTGAGAAAGGAGAAGGCGGCTATGGCAGGCTTGCTGAATTATGAATGCCCTTGCTGCGGCGGTAAGATCGAATTTGACAGCACTACCCAGCAGATGAAATGCCCCTACTGCGATACGGAATTTGAAGCCGAAGCACTGAAATCCTTTGATGATGAGCTGAAGCAGACGCCCCCCGATGATATGAAATGGGATACAAAGGCAGGAACCGAGTGGCAGGAAGGCGAACAGGACAACATGAAAACCTATTTCTGTGAATCCTGCGGCGGTGAGATCGTGACGGATATGACCACTTCCGCATCCGCTTGCCCCTACTGCGACAACCCCATCATCATGAAGGGACAGCTCGCAGGTGAACTGCGTCCGGATTATGTCATCCCCTTCAAGCTTGATAAAAAGGCAGCCAAGGAAGCCCTCAGCAACCATTTCAAGGGCAAACCTCTGCTCCCAAAGCTCTTCAAGGACGAAAACCACATTGACGAGATCAAGGGTGTCTATGTCCCTGTCTGGCTGTTCGATGCCGATGTCAACGCACGCATCCGCTACAAGGGCGAGAAGATCCGCCGCTGGGAGGACCGCAATTACAGATATACCGAGATCAGCTATTTCGCCCTGTTTCGTGGCGGCAGCATTGCTTTCCGTCAGGTGCCCGTGGACGGCTCCGAGAAAATGGACGACACCATGATGGAATCCATCGAGCCTTTCCATTTCAAGGATGCGGTGGATTTCCAGACAGCCTATCTTTCCGGCTATCTTGCGGACAAATATGACGTGGATGCAGAAACCAGCATTCACCGTGCCAACCAGAGGATCCGTCAGAGCACGGTCGATGCCTTTGAACGCACGACCAGCGGCTACCATAATGTGCATACCGCAGAAAGCAGCATCCAGCTCTCCGGCGGCAAGGCGAAATATGCCCTCTATCCGGTGTGGCTGCTCAATACCACATGGAACGGCAAAAAATTCACCTTTGCCATGAACGGACAGACCGGCAAATTTGTCGGTGATCTGCCGGCTGATAAAAGTGCAGCATTCCGCTGGTTTGGCGGAATTGCCGGCATTGCGGCGGCTGTGACCTTTGCCCTGACATTCCTGTTCTGGCTGCTGTAAGGAGGTGCGGACATGAAACTGAAAACTTTGATTCTCACGGCAATGGCAGCGGTCTGCTCCATTGCACCGATCACAGCATCCGCACATTCTGCAGTGTTTGCGGATACTGCCGGTACAGTAGAAACCGGAGATTGGGAACCGATTGACGATGCCCTCTGGGATGTCCATGTGGAGCATGACTGTGATGTCATGATCAAAACCACGGATGACCTCGAAGGTATGAGCGTCAAGAACTATGCGGATGCCTACTATGAGGAGTGGCATGACGATAAAGAGGAGGACGGCATTCTGCTCGTTGTGAGCATGGATACACGGGAGTACTTCATCCTGACCTCCGGCTCATGCATCTATTCCTTTACCGATGCCGGACTTGACTATATCGAGGCACGGATCGTCCCCGATATGAGTGACGGCGATTACAAAGCTGCATTTCTGGAATTCGCCGAATTATGCGATGATTTTCTCGTGCAGGCGGCATCCGGCAGACCCTATGACGGCAGTCACATGCCCAAGGAGCCGTTCAATGTCGGACTTTCTCTGCTGATCGCACTCGGCGTGGGTCTTGCGGCAGGCGGCATTGGTCTGCTCATCCTGTTCGGCAACCTCAAGAGCGTCCATCAGCAGCATGGTGCGGCGGATTACACCGTTCCCAACAGCTTCCGGCTCAATACCCAGCGTGACATTTTCCTTTACAGGAAAGTCAGAAGGGAAGAAAAGCCCGATGATGATGAAAAGCGTGGCAGCAGCACCTTCACCGGCGGCTCCGGTGATACACGGGGCGGCAGCGGCGGTACATTCTGATACTGATCCCCCTGCGTTTGCAGGGGGATTTCTGTGTCCTCATACCCTCTCATTCAGCTTTGGATAAAACGTTTAAGCTAATACAATCTGTATTGTAACAAAGCTACACAAAAATAGAACAAACCTCTTTTTAGCTTGAATTAACAATCTGCTTGAATATTTTCAGAATGGTCACAATTTGTCAATTTATCACGCTGATGTATACAGGATGTACAAACGAAAACCATTTGTCCAAGCATTGTAAATAAAATATAAACTCTACGGATAACGTGTTGACATTTTTTGTAACATGTTGTATACTTAAATTATGAAAGATGTTGACGGAATTTTCAAAAAGAGAAAACCCGTTCAGAGTAAAAAATGCTTAAAAATCTTTCAGGTTATTTACAAATGGTAGAGTAACATAAAGCGGAGGTAAAGGTATGAAATTCAAAAAAACATTGGCAGCATTGACAAGTATGTTCATGCTATCGACATCGGTTTGCACTGCAATGACAGCACCCGTTGTGCATGCAGCAGAAACTGACATCAACTATGCAGAAGCACTCGCACTTTCCCTGTATTTCTATGACGCAAATGAATGCGGTACAGAGGTGGACGACGGACCGCTGACATGGAGAGGCAACTGCCACACCTATGATGCGTATGCATCACTGGACAGTGCAGTTGGTCTGGGCAGCTCTGAAAAGTCCCAGATCAAGGCAATCACAGGCTCCAATACAGTGGACGTATCCGGCGGCTATCATGATGCCGGCGACCATGTCAAGTTCAGCCTGACAATGGGCTTCAATGCAACCTCCCTCGGCTGGGCTTACTACGATTACCCCGAGGTGTTCAAGGCAACCGGCACGGAAGCACACCTGCTCGACATCCTTCAGAACACCTGCGATTACTTCATGAAAACCACCTATCTGGATGCAAACGGTGATGTCATCGCATTTGTATATAATGTAGCGGACAGCAGCGACCATAATGAATGGCTCGCACCGGAAATGCAGACCAGCCAGAGAAAAACCTACTGGGCAACCGCATCCGGCAACAACTCCGTCGTTGCATTTGAAATGGCATCCGCACTCGCTTCCACTGCACATGCATTTGCAGATGTGGATGCAGAGTATGCAGCAAGCTGTCTGAAGTATGCAGAGGCTCTGTACGAGTTCGGTGCAGAACACCCCGGCAACACACAGGATGGTCAGGGCGACATGTACGGCACCGGCACTTACACCGATGACAAGGCATGGGCTGAGGTCTGGCTCCATGTTGCAGACAGTGCAAATCATCCGCTGCCCACCCTTAAGCCGAGCAACGGCACTTATAACGGTGAGAATGACTACTGGGTATACTGCTGGGACAAGGTCTGGGGCGGCTATGCATGCATGATGTATGAGCTGACCGGTGATTCCGTCTATGCAAACGAGATCAAGTTTGAGATGGACAACCTCGTAAACAACAAGAATCAGGCATACTACCCGATTTCCGGATGGGGCACATCCCGCTACAACTGTGCATGGCAGAAGTATGCGATCACCTATTCCGAGGGTCAGGATAATTACGAATATCTGTATTACGCAAAGAACCAGATGGACTATCTGCTGGGCAATAACCCGACCGGCTACAGCTTCCTGCTTGGCTACGGCGATAAGTCCCCTGTAAAGATCCATCACCGTGCAGCAAACCCGAACCGTGACAACTGCACATACACACTGTATGGTGCACTGGTCGGCGGTCCGACAACTGCAGACGGCGACTATGAGGACAACACTGAGAGATACCAGTATACCGAGCCTGCTCTGGACTACAACGCATGCTTCACACTGGCGATCACAGGTCTGTACTACCACTTCGGCGGTGACACCACAACAGCAGCTGCTACAATTGCAAATGCATCCGAGATCAAGGATGGCTTTGAATTCACACTCGAAGGCTATGTTCCGGAGGAGATCGATCCCCTCGAAACAACAGCAACTACAACCAAGCCTGCAACCGCAGCAACCACAACTACCACAACCGCAGCTCCTGTTGTTGATATGGAGTCCGGCAAGGTAACAGCAACCCTCAACACAGCACTCAACTGCAAGGGTACCAACCAGATCCACATGTATCTCGGCGATTATCTCCCCTCCGATGCAGTCCTCAAGAAAGTCACTGTAAACCTGAAGAATGGCTCTAACATGGGTACAGTTGTCAGTGCAGCTGGTTTCTCCACCACAAGCGACTGGCAGCAGGTGGACAAGTCCCAGTCCATGGGCACAAGCGGTACTCTGGTATTCGATGTATCCAGCTTCGGCAGCTCTATCAAGATCGACAGTGAAATGATGTTCGGTCTTTGGTGGTGCGATTCCCAGACAGCAACCGTAGAGTCCATCGTTCTGGAATATGAAGCTCCCAGCGAGGCAACCACCGTTACCACAACTACTACTGCAAAGCCTACAACCACTACTACCACTACAACTACCACCGCAAAGCCCACAACGACAACTACTACCACCACAACTACCACCGCAAAGCCCACAACAACAACTACTACCACTACAACTACCACCGCAAAGCCCACAACGACAACTACTACCACCACAACTACCACCGCAAAGCCCACAACGACAACTACTACCACCACAACTACCACCGCAAAGCCCACAACAACTACAACAACCACTACTACGACAACCACCACAACAACGACAACTACGACAACAACAACCACAACAACTACAACCACCACCACAACAACAACTACGACAACAACAACAACCACAACTACAACTACAACTACCACTACTACAACTACAACCACCCAGCCTGCAACCACCACAACGACGACCACAACCACAGAGGCAACCACACCCGTACCGGAAACAACCACCACAACCACAGCACCTTCCGGCGGCAATACCGTTGTTCTGACAGACGTTGTTTATGATTCCAGCTACTCTCTGGCAGATTATGACTACGGCAGCGTCAAGGAAATCGTTCTCCAGCTTGACGGCAACGTAGGCTACGGCTTCGGCGGCTGCGTAATGCTCGGTAACTGGGCAGCACAGCACTCCTACAGTGCATCCGATCTGAGTGCGGACAACACCATCACCATTCAGGTGACAAATCCGCAGGATACCATCAAGATCTTCAATTACTGGGGTACAATGAACCTTGTGAGTGTAACACTCGTGATGGAATGATCTGAACAGGATGTGCAGACAAAAACTGAATAAGTAACAACCTCCCCTTTTCATACGGACGGCACAGTCAAATGAAAAGGGGAGCATTTTGTCAGAAAATATGTAAAATTTGCACGAAAAAACTTGCATTTCAGATGAAAATATAGTATAATAGAAGCGATGCTAACGGAAAGGAGATTCTATGATCAAACATTTGCGAGGAAATATTCTGCTGCTCATCACAGCACTGATCTGGGGAACGGCTTTTGTTGCCCAGAGCGAGGGCATGAACCATGTGGAACCGTTCACCTACAATGCGATGCGGACATTGCTGGGAGGGATCGTGCTGATACCGGTGATCGCCGGATTCCGGCGATTCGGCAAAAGCGAACGCACAGAAAAAGCACCGCTTCGGGTTACTGTCACAGGGGGCGTGGTCTGCGGCATCCTGCTCTGTGTGGCAAGCTCATTCCAGCAAAGCGGCATCAGCATGACGACCGCCGGAAAAGCCGGATTCATCACCGCCCTGTACATCATCATTGTCCCGATTCTGGAATTCCTGCTTTTCCGCAGGTCGAATCCGGTCGTGTGGATCAGCGTCCTGATCGCTGCCGGCGGTTTCTGGCTTCTCTGCATCAAAGAGGGTTTCACAGTGGGAAAGGGCGACTGGCTGGTACTTTGCTGTGCTCTGTTCTTTGCCATGCACATCATGGTCATCGACCATTTCAACGCCAAGCATGCCGATGCAATGCTCATGTCCTGCATCCAGTTTTTTACGGCAGGCATCCTGATGCTGATCTGCATGTTCCTCTTTGAAACGCCCTCACTGAGCAGCATTTTTGATGCGAGGTATACGATCCTGTATGCCGGCATCATGTCCTCCGGCGTGGCGTACACCCTCCAGATCCTCGGTCAGCGTGACACGGAACCGGCGGCCGCTACGCTTCTGATGAGTCTGGAATCGGTTTTTGCCGCATTATCCGGCTGGCTCATCCTGCATGAAGCACTGACCCTGAAAGAGCTGATCGGCTGTGCACTGGTATTTGCCGCCGTGCTTCTCGCACAGCTGAAAGCTCCGCAAGAAAAAACATCCAAAGGAGAAACATCATGAACAAACCAAAAATCGGACAATTCCTGAAATCCAATCTGAAAAATATCATCTTCATCCTGCTGATACTCGCATTCACAGTCTGCTGTGCAATCAATGCCCCCATCACCGGTGCGGTCGGAACGCTCTGGGCACTGCTTCCGCCCGTTGTGGCGATCGGTCTGGCACTGATGACGAAAGAAGTCTATTCTTCGCTCTTTGTCGGCATCCTGACCGGCGGCGTGATCTATGCGGCGGCGTCCCAAAGCGGCTTTGAGGGCATGTTCACCGCCATTGTACAGGAGGGCTTCATCTCCAATCTGGCGGATTCCTACAATGTCGGCATCCTGATCTTTCTGGTCGTTCTCGGCATCATCGTTGTACTGATGAACAAAGCCGGCGGCAGCAGAGCCTACGGCGAATGGGCATCGACCCACATCAAGAGCCGTGCAGGTGCCTGTCTTTCCACGTTCCTGCTCGGTGTCCTGATCTTCGTGGATGACTATTTCAACTGCCTGACCGTCGGTTCTGTAATGCGTCCCGTCACGGACAAGTTCAAGGTATCACGCTCCAAGCTTGCCTATCTGATTGACTCCACAGCCGCCCCCATCTGCATCATTGCCCCGATCTCCTCATGGGCAGCAGCGGTCAGCGGTACGGTGGACAGCGTGAACGGCATCCAGCTTTTCATCAGCACCATTCCCTATAACCTCTACGCCCTCCTGACGCTCCTGATGGTCGTATTCATCGCCCTCACCGGTCTGGACTACGGCTCCATGAAGCTGCACGAAATGAATGCTGAGAAAGGCGACCTCTTCACCACCAGAAGCACCGCCTACGACAAGGACGATACCCCTGCACATTCCAAGGGAAAAGTCATTGATCTGGTTCTTCCGGTCGTGATCCTGATCGTTCTCTGTGTGGTCGGCATGGTCTACACCGGCGGTCTGTTCGACGGTACAAACTTCATTGACGCTTTTGCAGGATGTGACGCAGCCTATGGTCTGTCCCTTGGCTCCATGGGTGCCCTGATCGTCATCATCCTCTACTACCTCTGCCGCCGTGTGCTCACATTCGGCGAATGCATGGACTCCATCGCAGCTGGCTTCAAGCAGATGGTGCCCGCCATCCTGATCCTGACCTTTGCATGGACCCTCAAGAGCATGACCAACATGCTTGAAGCCGGCACCTTCGTTTCCGGCATCGTGGAAAGTGCAACCGCCATCCGTATCCTTCTGCCGCTGCTGCTCTTTGTGGTTGCGATCGGTCTTGCCTTTGCAACCGGTACATCATGGGGTACCTTCGGCATCCTGATCCCGATCGTGACGAGCGTGTTCTCTGCGGAGATCGCAGACGCAGCCGGAACCGGAACGATCCCTGCCATGGTCATCATCTGCATTTCCGCATGCCTTGCAGGTGCGGTCTGCGGCGACCATTGTTCACCGATCTCCGACACCACCATCATGGCATCCACCGGAGCACAGTGCGACCATGTGAACCATGTATCCACGCAGCTTCCCTACGCCCTGACCGTTGCAGCCGTGAGTGCCGCAGGTTATCTGCTCGCCGGCTTTGTACAGAATGTGTTCGCAGTCCTCGGCTTCTCCATCGTTCTGATGCTCGCAGTACTCCTTGTGCTCCGTTATGTGCAGAATCGGAAAACTGTAAAATAAACGCAATCACCAGCC
Source organism: Oscillospiraceae bacterium (assembly GCA_017462785.1). Classification (GTDB taxonomy): domain Bacteria; phylum Bacillota; class Clostridia; order Oscillospirales; family Ruminococcaceae; genus UBA3855. The sequence goes on from JAFTQJ010000053.1 coordinate 28,385, forward strand.
GCCGCAGCAATGCGGCGGTACTTTTCAGAGAAAGGAATCCATCATGATCTATACAGTCACTTTTAATCCAGCCATTGACTATGTGGTGCATACCAGCGGCATGCAGCTTGGCATGGTCAACCGCACACAGAAAGAGGCGCTATACATCGGCGGCAAGGGCATCAACGTGTCCTTCGTCCTCAAGGAACTTGGCATTCCCTCCAAAGCCCTCGGCTTCACCGCCGGTTTCACGGGCGAAGCGATCGAACGGGGCGTGCAGGAAAAGGGAATTGAAGCGGATTTTATCCAGCTTCCTGAGGGCTTTTCACGCATCAATCTTAAGATCCATGCCGCCGAGGAAACCGAGCTGAACGGGCAGGGCCCCCGTATTACGGAAGAAGCATTTGCACAGCTCCTGCTAAAGCTCGATGCACTCACGGCAGGCGACACCCTCGTGCTTGCCGGCAGCATCCCGAACACGCTCCCAGCCGATGTCTATGAACAGATCCTCCGCCGCCTTTCCGGAAAGCACCTCCGCATTGCCGTGGATGCTTCCGGCGAACTCCTGCGGCGTGTGCTGCCCTACAAGCCCTTTCTCATCAAGCCTAACCATCACGAGCTGGGTGAGCTGTTCGGCGTGACACTCACGCAGACGGAGGAGATCGCAGTTTATGCTGGAAAATTGCAGGAAATGGGAGCACGGAACGTCCTCGTTTCGAGAGCCGGTGAGGGGGCAGTCCTCCTTGATGCAAATGGTCAGCTCCATGTCTGCGGTGTCTGCAAGGGCACAGTGAAAAACTCGGTCGGGGCAGGGGACTCCATGCTTGCCGGATTCCTCGCAGGACTTGAAAGCGGCGATTACGCCCACGCTCTCCGCCTCGGCACAGCCGCCGGCGGTGCAACCGCATTTTCGGACGGGCTTGCAAAAGGGGAGGAGGTATTCCGTTTACTGGAAGAGCTGCAAGCATGATGCACAAAAATCCCTGCATTCTCAGAATGCAGGGATCTTTCGTTGATACCAGTTATGCCAGTACCACCTTATGGAATACCTTCTTGCCCTTCTTGATGATGACTTCACCGTCAACAGCGATCATGGCATTGGGGTCTGTGACCTTTTCGTTGTTCACGCTCACGCCGCCCTGCTGGACAAGTCGTCTGCCCTCGGACTTTGTGGGGATGAGCTTTGCAGCAAGCATCATGTCCAGAATGTTCATTGCACCGTCGGTGAGCTGGTCAGCGGTCAGCTCAGTGGTCGGCATGTTGTCGGAATTGCCGCCGCCTGCGAATACTGCCTTTGCAGCCTCCAGAGCCTTCTTTGCTTCCTCCTCGCCATGTACGAGAGCTGTCAGCTCATATGCAAGGATTTCCTTTGCCTTGTTGAATGCTGCACCTTCCATGGTCTTTTCCATCTCCTCGATCTCCTCGATCGGAACGAAAGTCAGCATCTTCAGGCACTTGATGACGTCAGCATCCGCAACATTTCTCCAGTACTGGAAGAAATCATAGGGACTTGTCTTTTCGGGATCCAGCCATACTGCACCCTTTTCGGTCTTGCCCATCTTCTTGCCCTCGGAGTTGAGCAGGAGCGTGATGGTCATTGCATACGCATCCTTGCCCAGCTTTCTGCGGATCAGCTCCGTACCGCCGAGCATATTTGCCCACTGGTCATCGCCGCCGAACTGCATGTTGCAGCCGTACTTCTGGAACAGTTCGAGGAAGTCATAGCTCTGCATGATCATGTAGTTGAATTCGAGGAAGGTCAGACCTCTCTCCATTCTCTGCTTGTAGCACTCATGGGAGAGCATTCTGTTGACGCTGAAATGTGCACCGACATCACGCAGCAGCTCCACATAGTTCAGGTTCATCAGCCAGTCCGCATTGTTTACGATGATCGCCTTGTCATCTGCAAAGTCGATGAAACGGCTCATCTGCTTCTTGAAGCATTCTACATTGTGCTGAATGGTTTCGAGGGTCATCATTTTACGCATGTCTGTCTTGCCGGACGGGTCGCCGATCATTGCAGTACCGCCGCCGATCAGAACGATGGGCTTGTTGCCAGCCATCTGGAGTCTTTTCATCAGGCACATTGCCATGAAGTGACCTACATGCAGACTGTCCGCTGTCGGATCAAAGCCGATGTAGAAAGTCGCTTTGCCCTCGTTGATCAGTTCCTTGATCTCTTCTTCGTCTGTCAGCTGTGCCAGCAGACCTCTTCTTTGCAGTTCTTCAAATACAGTCATTGTTTTTACTCCTTTATGTATATTAAATATTAGACAAAATATAAACGGCAAGTGCAAACAAGATAAGACTGGCTGCACCATAAACCGCAGTCACACCGTTCATTAAGAATTGGCGTGTTCCTTTTTGGGGTTCTTTTTCATATAATCCCATGATTTTCAGAGTCAGAAAGGGCAGTACAAAGGATATGCCGCACAGCAGCAGGGAACACCACAATGCCAACTCGTATCCGAAGTACATTTCGAAAACAAAGTATCCAAAAAAATACTCCGAAAGCAGTACAATAAAGAACGTAATTGGATTCACAGCACACCTCCCAAAAGAAAACCGCCCCCTGCCAAAAAGCAGAGGACGATCGTGTTCGTGGTACCACCTCAGTTTGTCATTTCCGAAGAAATAACCTCTTGGTGCGGTAACGTGCACCACTCCGTATCTCCCTACTGCGGTTCAGGAGATCCGCTCCGAAATGTATTTCCCGTAGTTCGCTTAATCCCTCACACCAGCCGGAATCTCTCTGAAAGCGAATGATACGGTACTTCTTTTCTTCCCTGCGTTTCTCTTATTTTTTTATAGTATACCATAGATTTCCCCATTTGTCAAGGGCAAAACTGTCTGAATTTCAGGAAATTTTATACAGAACCCTGTGCAGATTTCCGTTCTTTTCTGTACAATGCGATGCCGGCAAGCAGAATGACCGGAAAAACCGTGCCCGCAAGGATGCCGGAATGCAGGTTTTCTCCTGCTGCATCCGTCACAAAACCCACCAGTGTCGGACCGCCGGCACAGCCCACATCACCGGCAAGAGCGAGCAGTGCAAACATTCCGGCACCGCCCCTCCGCAGGGATGCAGCCGCAAGGCTGAACACCCCCGGCCAGAGGATCCCGACAGAAAAACCGCAGATGCCGCAGCCAACCAGACCGAGCAGGGGAATTTCCGAAAGCCCCGTCAGCAGGTAGGCAAACACGCAGAGGATGCCGCTTGCAAGAATGAATTTCAGCAGGTCGATGCGTTCCCCGAATTTTCCGTACAGCAGTCTTGCCGTGCCCATCAGCAGTGCGAACATCATCGGGCCTGCAAGATCACCCATCGCCTTGCTGATGCCGAACGCCTTTTCCACGAACGCCGAAGCCCACTGGCTCACCGAAAGCTCGCAGGCTCCTGCACAGCCCATCAGCAGGAGAAAGATCCAGAACAGCCTGTTTTGAAACAGCTCACGCATGGTCATTGCGGATTCATTTTCGTCCAGCAGGGAAGTGATCGGCACTTTCAGAAAGAGGATGCCGTTCACTGCCGGAATGCATGCCCAGACCAGTGCAGGGATCCTCCAGTTTTCGATCCCGAACAAAAGGAAAAACAGAGTCGAAAGCAGCACTACGCCAGCCTGCCCCCAGCAGTAGAAGGAATGCAGCATGCTCATGGTCTTTTCCTTGTGCTCGGTCGGACATGCCTCCACGATCGGGCTGACCAGCACCTCCAGCAAGCCGCCGCCGACAGCGTAGATGATGACGGAAAGCAGCAGCCCGATGTAGGCATCCGGCAGGAGCTGCGGCAGAAAAGTCAGACCGGCAAGTCCGGCAGCCGCTGTAAAATGAGCTGCCACGATCCCACGCCGGTACCCGATCTTCTCAACATAGCTTGCCGAAATCAGATCCACAGTGAACTGCACAGCAAAATTGACCGTGATCAGGGAAGTGATCTGCGGCAGCGAAAGCCCCAGCTCCGCTTGCAGCGTCAGAAAAAGCAGCGGCACAAAATTGTTGACGATCGCCTGCACAATGTAGCCAACAAAACAGCACCGGACAGTATGTGTATGATTCATAAAATGCTCCTTTCCAGAAGAATGCCCCGCATGAAGCGGGGCATGTGGTATTATCGCTCACCGATGCACTGTGCAAAGAGGATGCAACGCATTCCGTCATTTGCACCGGAATTGCAGGTCTGGAGGCTGATGATGCGGTCTTTTCCGTATTCCGGAAGCTTTTCCGCATCTCCGTACCAGACATCGGAGGTTTCATAGATGTTCTGCACGAACCATTCAAATTTCGGGCGTGTCATATTCACGCAGTTCCAGTAATCGAACTCCGCACCCGCTTCACCGTAGAGGACATTCAGCGAAAGTGCCTTGTAGAGGTAACGCTTGCCGAGCGTGGCAACCTCAAAATAGAGGTGCTCATTGCCCCATTCCGCATCCTTGTAGTACTTCACCGCATGGAACATGGTGCCGTTTCCCATGTTGTGTCCATAGAGCAGGGAATTCTGACTCAGCGGAATATTGCACTGGTAATCGGCAAAAATACAGCCGCTGAAGCTGTACTGCCCCTGCCAGTTCTTGTCCATATAGTAGGCATTGTCACTGTACTGCACGACCGGATAATTGATGGGCGTGTCCTGGATGTACACCCAGCCGATCACATCGGGATTGACTGCATGGTGATCCTGCACCTTCTGCAGGTCGATCTGCATTTCATAGGTGATCGGTTCCGTCGGAGGTTCGGTGGGCGGCTCCGTCGGCGGATCGGTTTCCTTGAAGAAAATGGATTCCTCCGGATGGGCTTCCGCTGTGACACAGTGCACCGGAAACGGCTCCTCCTCCTGATGGAGATAAAGGAACAGTCCCACGATTCCGCCGCCCGACAGAAGTCCTGCCAGCACGGAAAGGAGGATCGTCCGCACGGATGGTAATTTTTTCTTTTTCGGGGTTTTCTGCTGTTCTTCGTTGTTCATGGTATCGCCTCGATCATCTGGGATAGGTCATGCAAAAATGCACACTATTGCAATAATTATACTAAAAATGCTGCATTTTGTCAAGTGCTTCCGGCTCACATTTCTGAATATTTTGTGAACAATGCACAAAGAAAGCTCCGGCACGAGTCCGGAGCTTTTCTTGTTGGGATCGGAAGATCGTTACTGCATCTTATATGCGTCGATCATCTTCTTGACCATCTGACCGCCGATGGAACCAGCCTGTCTTGCAGTCAGGTCACCGTTGTAGCCCTGCTTGAGGGTAACGCCTACTTCGTTAGCAGACTCCATCTTGAAACGCTCCATTGCCTCTTTGCCCTTCTGTGTGAATTCGCCCTTCATAACAATTCTCCTTTTATTGAAAAGTTTTTTTCGATTTGTTCAGTGCAGCTTTCCGCTGCAAAAGTAGTATGAGCAAACGCACAGGAATTATCATAGGGAATTTGTGGTCAAAATATTTTTCAGCGGACGCTTTTCTTTTCATGCCGGATGTGCTATAATGAGAAAAAGGAGGAATTTTTATGAAATGCAAACACTGCGGAAAACCAATGGTAATGTATGAGGACGAATTCATCAGAGATTTCAGCTGTGAAGCATGCGGCGAATCCGTCCGGTTCTGCATGCTTTGCAAAGCCGAGGCAGTGAGCAGGACGGAGCAGCATGACGGATATGTGAATGCAGGCGTGTATTGTCCGCAATGCAGAAAATGGCTGATGGTCACGAGCCTGCCGGTACTGTCGGAAAAAGAATCCCTGCAAACCATCAGAAAGGAGATCACCGCACACTGCCTTACCTATGAAAATGTCTATGAGGACTATCCTTTTCACGACCAGAACTGGTGCGTCATCCGCCACAAAGAAAATAAGAAAATTTTTGCGTGGATCTTCGAGCGAAATGAACAGATCTGGGTGAATCTCAAATGCGATCCCCAGTGGACAAGCTTCTGGAGATCCGCCTTTCCCTCCGTCATTCCAGCCTACCACCTGAACAAGACCCACTGGAATTCCGTGATCCTCGATGGCAGTATACCGGATCGGGATGTGCACAGGATGGTGCAGGAGAGCTATGAGCTGACGAAGCCGCATAAAACAAAAGCCGATCAAAGAACATAACAGCAGAGAAAGTTTGCATAGGAGATTTCTATGCAGACTTTTTTATCATATTTGCAAAATGACTGCGAAAAAACAGGCTCTGCTGTGTCTAATAAGTGAAAAGCAAATTTGCAAAGCCGAAAGGAGGGAATCAAATGGGCAACGATGCGGATCGCTACCGCCGTTTCCTTGATGGTGATGATGAAGAACTGGTTGTAATCATTGATACCTATTATCAGGGCTTGTCGCTCTATCTGAACAGTATTGTGAAAAATATCTGCGAAGCGGAAGAAATCATGCAGGAAACTTTTGTGAAGCTTGCCATCAAAAAACCAAGATTCAATGGAAAAAGCACATTCAAAACATGGCTTTACGCCATCGCCCGCAACTGTGCAATGAACTATCTGCGTGAGCGTTCACGCTATGCAGACCGCCCGATCGACGAAGCATTTCAGCTTTCCGATGAAACAGACATTGAACAGCAGTATCTGATTGAAGAGCGAAAGATTCAGCTGCATTCAGCAATGCAGAAACTGCATTCTATATCGGTGAAGCAACAGCCGCAGAGATCGCACGGGCATTCGGCATCGAAGCGGCGGACACACCAATTCCCACGGACACTGATGCAGCCGTGCAGACGACACCGGCGAATGAGGTGATTGCCGGGGAAATGGCAATAGAATCCTAAGCCCAAGCCGATGAAGGGGAGTGATAAAAAACGGAGGACATGCGGCCAAAGATAAGCTTAATTGAAAAGGAGGATCATTATGAAAAAGAAAATTGCGATGATACTGTCACTGGTTCTGGCAGCATCCTCTGCACCGCTGACAGCGTATGCTAATCAGCTGACCGCAATTCCTGCTCATGCCATATCCAGTATGAAAAAAATCGCCCCCACCAAGGAGCGATTTTTTGATAACAGCTTTTCGATCAAAGCTTCATAAACAGGGAAGAGAACAGGATCACCAGCATGCAGATGGGGCAGATATACTTGACCATCACTCTGTACAGAACCTTGGACTTGAACGGACCGTTCACCTCAACCTCGTCCTCAACAAACTTTGTCTTTGCAATGAATCCGATCAGGACGCAGGTAACCAGTGCTACGATCGGCATCATAATGTTGTTGCTCACAAAATCGAAGAAGTCAAGGAACTGGTAGCCGAAGATGGTAACCTCGCTCCAGTTGCTGTAGCCCAGTACGGAGAGCATGCCCACCAGCAGAGAAACACCCACAACGATCAGACATGCCGGAATTCTCTTAATGCCGAACTTCTCGGTGATAATGGAAACCACCGTTTCCATCAGGGAGATGGAGGAGGTCAGTGCAGCGAGAGAAACGAGAACGAAGAATGCAGTACCTACGATCTGACCGCCGACCATGGATTCAAATACATTCGGCAGTGTGATGAACATCAGGGAAGGACCTGCATTCAGTGCGGATGCGTCACCGCCGGAGAATACAAACACGGACGGTACAATGATCAGACCGGCAAGGAATGCCACCGCAGTGTCGAAAATCTCGATGTTGCGGACAGAACCCTCCAGATGATCTTCTTTTCTCATGTAGGAGCCATAGGTGATCATGATACCCATTGCAAGGGACATGGAGTAGAACAGCTGACCCATTGCTGCAATGACTGTCTTGATGGAGAATGCACTGAAATCGGGCTTCACATAGTAGATCAGACCGTCGATCGCACCGGGGAGCGTCAGTGTGTAGATGCCGATTCCGATGATGAGAACGAAGAGCACCGGCATCATGACCTTGCTCACACGCTCAATACCCTTGTCAACACCGAGCATAACAACAAGTGCCGTCAATGCCACAAAAATGCAGAAGAAGATCGTGGGCTGTGCGGCATGACCAATGAAATTGGAGAAGTATGAGCCGTCACCGGCAGCCGCTGTACCGTTTCCGGTGATGAATGCGGTCATGTACTTGAGCACCCATCCGCCGATCACGCAGTAGTAGGGGAGGATGATGACCGGAACCGCTGCCGCCAGCCATCCGAGGGGTGCAAAATGCTTGTTGATGGAGGAGTACGCACCAATGACGCTCTTGCCGGTCTTTCGCCCGATGCCGATCTCTGTCGTCATCAGTGCAAAACCGAAGGTCACCGTCAGAATGAGGTAGACCAGCAGGAAAATGCCGCCTCCGTACTTTGCCGCCAGATACGGGAAACGCCAGATGTTTCCCAGTCCGACCGCCGAGCCAGCCGCCGCAAGGATGAAGCCAAGCCTCGATCCAAAGCCGCCTTTCTCGGCAGTCACAGTTTTTTCTTCACTCATGAAAACACACCTTTCCGCAGTCTGCCTTGCATTTAGGTCTTATTACTCCGGCAATTCAATATAGATACTTTTTTCTTGGGTTGGCACTCCAAAACTGCCCCCACGCCAAAGGCTATCGCCTTTTGAATCCATTATCGACCTTTCATTGCCGAAGTAATCATGAATTGTTTGTGTCAGCGGACTGCATTTTATTTGTCATTCGGAACACGAATACTTTAATTGTACACGAAAATGCAGAAATTGTCAAGCAAATCCGCAGTGCGGAGTGCGTTTTTATGCAAAAAACACAATTTCCATAGCGGTTTATCGGCAGAATGCAAGTAACCCCCGCCGAAGCGGGGGGAACTGTTTATGCAGCAGTTTTTTCTTTTTTTGCCTCTCTGCAAAGGATTACAAAGCAGACTGCACCAATGATCACTTCCGGAATGAGCAGGAGTGCCATGCTTTCCGGCGTATTCAGTTTGTCTGCATACTCGTTCAGCTCTTCTGCACCGAACAGCATGAGAAATACCCCAAAACCCATCTGGTTGTTGATGCCGTGCATAATGGCGGCAGGAAAAACAGACTGTGCACGTTTTGTCAGCAGTGTCAGGATCGCTCCCATCGCCGTACACATGATACACATCATCAGAATGCCCAGAAACGGAAAACCAGGATAATCCAGCCCGAAATTATGTCCCTGCACAGTCAGCGGTGCATGCCAGACACCCCAGAGGATGCCGCCCACAACCAGAGCCGCCGGCATGGGCAGAATCTCTTCAAGTTTGGGAGTCATGTAGGCTCTCCAGCCGAATTCCTCACCGAAGAACGGCAGGATCAAAACCAGCGTTGAGCCGATCTGTCCGAAATACATCCAGAAGCTTGTGACTGTGCCTTCTGTCGAAAACCAGTGTTCCGCATCACGGCAGTATACCAGCAGCACCAGAAATACAGTGATGATCATGTAGAACAGCGGAATGCCGAATGCCAGCAGGTAGTATTTCCATTTGCCGTTTTTCATTTCAAGCTTTAAGTAGGAATCCTTCAGTCCCTCACGGGTGATGAGTCTTGTCAGGACATTCGCAAGGGTGGGGGCACACATACCGATCATGCCCCATGTTGTGGTAATCTGGCTTGCTGCCGCCTCGCCCGTGAACATCGGTTCTCCGAGCAGATCGGAGAAAATGGGCGTGAAGATGGCAAGGGGCAGAATCGCCAGTGTGTAGAAGATCACAAGCCGGATGATCGTCAGTTTCTTATTGTTCAAGCTGTTCCACTCCTTTCAGATAGAGTTTGCAGGAAAGCAGATAGGAAAGATAGTACGCTCCAAGTGTAATCAGGGGCAGGAGTGCGGAGAGAGCGAGCAGCGTTGTACCGCCCTTTTTGCCGTTCATGACATCAACGAGGAACTGAAGAAAATCATCAAACGAACCAAACATGGAAATATCGCCGAACAGGAAATAGATGCCTGCCGCTGCGAGAATGCTGATGAAAATCGCAGACTTGAGATTCGCACCCTTCTTCACGCCAAAGCGGAACATGAAGGGCAGCTCGATGGAATTGAGCAGGATGATCACCTGAAACAGCATCATAATCATGCTGATGAATGAAGTCGGTGCGACTTCATCCGTGCGGACATCCACAATAGCAGCAGCGATCAGATCTGTAAACAGGGAGATGCACATGAGTCCGAAGGGAAGAATGAGATTGGAGAGATATTTAGACTTCACATAGCCCTTGACACCTGCCGGAGATGCAATCGCAAAGCAGACCGGCAGCCGTTTTTCATCCCCCTTGTGCATTTCGTTCTGTACGAAAAACGCAAAAAACATGTTCATACCATAGCAGATAAAACAGATGAGGTTATTGCTTGTAAGATCTTCCTGACCGCTGGAAAGATTCAGTGCACCAAAGATGGGGGCAAGTATGGTGTAGAAGAGCATGATTGCCGACGCAATCAGCATCGGACGTGCGATCCGCAGATCACGATATAAAAATCCGTACATTATTTTTCCCTCCTTTTTGCAAGCAATGCACAGAGTACCCAGCCAAGCCACAGCACAGCGATGATGCAGGGGACGGAGAACGGCAGGAATGCAGTCGAGAAGTCCGTAATATCCTCTAAAATAAGCGAAACTGCGTCCATTTCGTTTTCTGTGGCAAGCTGTTCGATCTCCTCAAAATGCGGAACCATCCATCCAATCACCACACCATACATCACGACCAGATAGGCAATGACCGCCGCCATGGGGCTGCGGAACAGATAGTTGAAGAGGTAAAGACCAGCACAGACAATGGACACACCCACCGCACAGAGCAGAAGATTGGCAATGATGGTTTTGTCAAATGCAACATCATAAATACTGCACATAATGGCGGCATTGAGGAAGGCTGCCAGAATGCCGACAACCAGAATGGAGGCGGATGTGAGGAATTTCACGCCGACAAATTTCCATTCGCTCACCGGAATGGATGCGGTAAAACAGCGGAATTTCGGTGTCATCTCAAACTGAAAAGCACTCATGGAACCATTGACCTCTGCCATGAACAATACGCCCGGCAGATAGATGGCATAGCCGGGGAGCGTCATTTTCAGCATTTCCAGATTCCCACCGGACATATTTGCAAGATTGCCGATCTCCATGCTGAGCTTGATCAGGTAAAAGACGATGCACAATGCAATGCCAACCGCATAGCAGGCAACGAGTTCTTTCAGAGTCGGATAGAATTCCCGATAGAACAGTCCCCAGATGGGGGCGGATTTTCTCTTTTCCATCAGTTCCACTCCTTCTTTGCAGCGTTGACATAGAACAGCATGATTTCTTCAAGCGTGGTCTTTTCAATCAGTGCACCGCTGTATTTCTTCTTGGCAGCTTCTCTGTCAGCGACCATCACCTCAGCCCCGAAATCCGTCAGTCTTGCACTGATGAAATCCGCCTTGTCGATCTCCGCATAATCGGACTTGGAACAGCGGATCATGGCGTGGGTATCGAGGACATCGTCCTTGTAACCGGAGAGCAGGAGCTTGCCCCTGTCGATGAATGTCACGCTGTCAGCGATTTTTTCCAGATCGGATGTGATATGGGACGACATGAGGATGCTGCGTTCCTCGTTCTGTAAGTACTCACGGAAAATATCGAGGATCTCGTTTCTTACAACGGGGTCAAGTCCCGTGGTGGCTTCGTCCATGATCAGGAGCTTTGCATTGTGGGAAAGTGCAGCCGCAATTTGCAGCTTCATCTTCATGCCCTTGGAGAATTTGCCGCATTTCTTTCTTGCAGGCAGCTGGAAACGGTCGAGGTACTTCTCAAACGTCACCTTATCCCAGTCCCTGTAAATGCCGCCCATCATGATACTCAGCTGTTTTGCGGTGAACATCTCCTGAAACGGCAGCTCGTCAAAGACTGCGGCGATCTGTTCCTTGATCTCGTATTCATGCTCCCGATTGTCAAGTCCGAGCATATTGATGCTGCCGGAATCGAACCGGATAATGCCCAGCAGTGCACGGATGGTCGTTGTCTTGCCGGCACCGTTCTGCCCGATAAAGCCCATGATGCTGCCCTTCGGCACGTTGAAGCTGATATTGTCCAGCGTGAAGCCGTCGTATTTCTTCGTCAGCCCCTTGATTTCAATTGCATTCTCATAATTTGCCATATGTCCTAACCTCCATACATTAAGTCCAGCATTTCCTTGAGATCTTCCAGCGAAAGATCACAGACCTTTGCCTGTTCGCAGACCTTTTCCAGCAGGGTTTCGATCTGCCGCATGTGTTCTTCACGCAGAAAATCCGTATTCTGCATCTTGACAAAACAGCCCTTTCCAGCGACTGTTTCAATGAAACCGTCACGCTCCAGCTCTTCATACGCACGTTTCGTGGTGATAACGCTGATCCGGAGCTGTGTGGCAAGCATACGCATGGAAGGCAGAGCGTCCCCCGACTTCAGCGTACCATTCATGATCAGAGCCTTGATCTGCGTTGCAATCTGTGCATAGATCGGCTCATCCGATGAATTACTCAAAATAATATCCATAGTGCACCTCTGTTTATACTGTGTATATACGTTATATACAGTATAGCACAGATATACCCAGTTGTCAATAGGTTTTCGGAAATTTTTTGAAAAAAAGAAAAATCCCTGTCGGGTGACAGGGGAGAATGTCTATTCTGCTTTCTTTTTCCGTTTCTGTTCTTTTCTGGCAATTTCCCATGGGTCGTTCTTGGAGCTGACAAACAGATCATCAATTGTCCATATCCGGTGATACAAAGGTTCCAGCCAGATTTCTTTTTCAGTTGTTCTGTGCAGGAACCAGCAGAATTGTTCAGCCTGTTCATTGTGCAGAGCGACACGGAGTTTTCGTTTTCCGATCTGCACAATCAGATAATTCCACTGTACATCTTTGGCAGTCCAGATGGAAAGAACGGAGCGTCTGCCAAGCGGAGAGCTTTGAGCTGGCGAGCCGTCAAGTGTATAGCCGGAGCGTGCCGGCAGTTTACAGCGGATCTCCAGAATCCGAATCGAACTGATTTCATCTGTAAGGTAGGAACGGTGTGTCAGCATGGTATTGACAATGAACGCTCTTTGTTTTTCGCTGAAAAGGATCGCAAAGCGGTAATACCTCCAGAAAAACAGGAGCAAAAGAAGCATAATCAGAAACCAAATCCAGAATCCACGCAGAGCGAGCAGGGAAGTACCTTCGAGCAATAAAAACAGCATCATTGTGCAGAAAATGACAGCCGCACTGATTCCGGTAAAAACGCAGACCGGTGCGTGGCTGCGGTATTTTACCGTTCCGGCGATTGACTGTTTTTTCTCATTCTTTTGCTGTTTTTTCTTCAAAATAATCACGTCCTACGCAAAAAACATATGCTCCACAAAAATCTTCACTCCGATTCCCACAAGGATCACGCCGCCGATGAGCGTTGCACGGCTGCCGAGCTTTTCGCCGCAGAGCCTGCCGCATCTCACGCCCAGCACGGAAAAGAAAAACGTCACCAGTGCAATGAGCGAAGCCGCCGAGAGGATGTTGACATTGGGCAGTGCCGCCAGACTGACACCCACTGCCAGTGCATCAATGCTCGTTGCAATGCCCTGCACCAGCAGCAGGGAAGCGGTCAGCGAGGCAGAGGATGCCTCCTGATGTCCGCTGCGTGAATCCACGATCATACTGCCCCCGATGTAGCCGAGCAGAATGAGTGCAATGTAGTGGTCAGCCGATGTGATGAACGATGCAAACGCCATGCCGAGAAAATACCCGATGGTCGGCATCATGCCCTGAAATCCGCCGAAGCACATCCCGACGGAGATCACCTGAGAATACTTCAGCTTCTGGGAATACATCCCGTTTGTGAGGGACACTGCAAACGCATCCATTGAAAGACCGAACGCAAGCAGAAATAATTCAAGAAATGACATAGCAGCTCCTTTCACAGGGGGGCAGTACGATCAATCCTCCGGAGCTTTCTGTGCAAGCTTTTCGGAATACGCCGCACGGAAATCTGCAAAGGTGTCCGTGTCGATCGCTTCACGGATCCGCTCCGCAAGGGTGTTGTAGAAGTACAGATTGTGTGTGACCGCCAGTCTGCCGGCAAGCTGTTCATTCGCCTTGAACAGATGGCGTACATAAGCACGGGAGAAATTCCGGCAGGTCGGACAGCCGCATTCCGGATCCACCGGACGGGGGTCGGTTTCGTATGCCTGATTCTTCAGGTGCCGGATACCCTGCCATGTAAACACCGTGCCGTGGCGTGCATTTCTGGAGGGCATCACGCAGTCGAACATGTCGATACCCCTTGCCACAGCCTCGATGATGTTGGACGGCGTACCCACGCCCATCAGGTAACGGGGTTTGTTCTTGGGCATGAACGGCGTGACCGCATCCAGCACACGGTACATATCCTCCGTCGGTTCGCCGACCGCAAGACCGCCCACCGCATAGCCGTCCAGATTCAGCTCTGCGATCTCCTGCATGTGTTCCACACGCAGTTTTTCAAAGGTACAGCCCTGATTGATGCCGAACAGCATCTGGTGCGGATTCACGCAGTCCGGCTCCGCATTGAGCTGTTCCATCGCATTGATGCAGCGTTTGAGCCAGCGTGTTGTCCGTGCACAGGATTTTGCGGAATAGTCATAAGCCGCCGGATTCTCCACGCACTCATCAAAAGCCATTGCAATGGTGGAACCGAGGTTGGACTGGATCCGCATGCTTTCCTCCGGACCCATGAAAATGCGTCTGCCGTCGAGGTGGGACTGGAAGTAAACGCCCTCCTCTTTGATCTTACGCAGCTTGGCAAGAGAAAATACCTGAAATCCGCCGCTGTCCGTGAGGATCGGGCGGTTCCAGTTCATGAACTTGTGCAGACCGCCCATTTTCTTGACGATCTGGTCGCCCGGACGCAGGTGCAGGTGGTAGGTATTGCACAGCTCGACCTGGCATTTCAGATCCACGAGATCGGGGGAGGAAATACCGCCCTTGATCGCCGCCGCCGTGCCGACATTCATAAAGCAGGGGGTCTGCACGGTACCATGCACAGTTTCCAGTGTACCACGCCGTGCCAGCCCCTCGGTTTTCAGTAAAGTAAACATAATCCATTCTCCTGTCTGAGTTTATAATCATTTCATTATACCACATTTCCTGCGAAAAGTAAAGGGTTTTGCAAAAGAAAAACGCCCCGCAGCTTTGCGGGGCAAACTTTATGAAAAGTCAATGGAAGAGATCCTGTATTCTGCCTCCGGATTAATTTTGTCCGCAAGCTTGGAATAATGTTCGGGATATGCTCTCTGCAAAAAAGCCGCAAGATTTTTTCCTGTAAGATAAATGCAGCAGTTAAACGGATAATCCCTTTCCGTGCGTTCAGCCTCCGGAATCTCTCTGGAGCATACCATGTCATAGATCTTCTGGCAGTCGGTGAATCCGGCACCGAGCAGGTATGATTCGATGCCATCACCAAACAGCCGGATGCTTCTGACAAAATCGGGGAACAGCTCGTACTCTTCTTCCAGTTCTTCGTCAATGCTCATAATGTTGCTCCTTTCTTCGCCAGACTCTCCAAAAATTCCCTCGCCAACGCCGTACCGCCGCATGCCTTGAAGCTCTGCGAGATCTGCTTTGCAGCGTCCCTGTACTGTGGCTCCTGCATCAGCTGTTCTGCTGCCCTGCGGATGCCGGCAGGCTGCTGATCCGTCAGCCGGATGCCTGCACCAAGCTCCTCGGTACGCATTGCAACTGCACCCTGTTCCGGTGTCTGCGGCACGAGTACCAGCGGCACCTCATAATACAGACCCTCGGAGGCGGAGTTCATGCCGCAGTGGGTGATGAATACATCCGCAATATCCAGCACCGCCATCTGGTCAACAGAATCATACACCTGAATATTGGGCGGCAGCTCTCCCAGACCAACCTCATTCGTTCCCAGCGACAGGATGACCTGATAGGGCGTATCACGGAACGCCTCCACGCAATTGCGGTAGAACGCCTCATTCTTCACCACAGTTCCCATGGAGATGTAGATGGTCTTTTCTGCGGTCTTTTCCATGGGCGTTTCGATCGGTCGGATGGACGGACCAATGAAGCGGTACTTGTCGGAAAAGGTATCCGCACAGGGCTGGAAATGCTTGGAGGTGTACACAATGGTGTTGGTGTCGTTGTCGTTCTGTACGATCTCCAGAATGCTCTTGACCGGATAGCCCTTATCCTGCAAGCGTCGGAGCTGTTTGTTGATCTTCGGCATGGAAAACAGCATCTTGAACAGCTCGCCCAGACTCTGCTTCATATAGCGTGAAGAGTGCTGGTTAAAGGCAAAGGTCGTCGTGGAGGAAACAAACGGGATCTTGTACTTCATCGCTGTCAGCTTACCCCAGTGTGCAACGGAGTCGGACACAATGAGATCGGGCTGGATCTCTTTGACCTTCTCAGCAGCCATGCCGTCAAGTGCAAGGGTGGAGCTGACCATCAGCTCCGTGGAGTACGCCAGATCCTTGCCCACTCTGTCCGCATTGCCGCCGTCCTCCATTTCAAATTCATAGCTGTCACAGCCGATGAATACCGCACCGGCACGCTCGATTTTCTCACGGAATGCCTCAAATGAAAAATAATATACCTGATGTCCTGCATCCGTCAGCTCCTTCACCAATGCCAGCGTGGGATTGGTGTGACCGTGTGCAGGAATACAAAACCATGCGATTTTCATATGTTCCTCCTTTGCAGTCTGCCTGTAGTTCCGGAAAGTTACCCGACTTTCACAATTGAAAATTGTTTTTTCTGTGTTGACAATTCATGTATCGCTACTACAATCGTTCCGACAACTGCGGCACCTGTCATGAGGATACAGTTGTGATAGTAGCTGCCCATTGCATCTGCAATCTGCATGATTTCCTTTGCGTGCAGAAATGAGTGCATGAAATCCAAGTCCGTAGATGCTGCAATGCGCATTGCCATATCAAGTCTGAATACCAGATAGGAGTAAATTGCCGACATTGCAATACAAAAAACGGAGCTGATTATGGAAAGCCGGATACCCTTCCATTTGTATCCCAGTACAAGTCCAGCACCCAATAATGCAGTAGTCAGGCTGCTGATGTAGCCAAGCCGTGCAACCAGAAACACCAAAACCGAGGCAAGAACTGCCCAAAAACATGCTCCGAGCATTCCGGCAATAAAATTTTCTTTTTTTGCAGCGTCTGCTTTCTTGCTATCTATGAGAGCATTTTGGATGCATTCGGCAGATGCGACAGTCAGAAAAGCATATTCTCCCTTTACAGTATAAATTTCTGGAATCCCCTCAATGCCAAGTTCATCACAATTTCGAAAATCGTTTGCCGCAAGGAATGTTGTCAGTCGGTTCAGAAATCCAATGATGCTTTCGACGTTGAGTTGATGACTACCCTTGATTGGCATATAGATACTGCTTTTGTATTTTACGGTCTGTAGGCTGCATCCTTTGGGGAGTATTGTTTGCAGCGTGGTCTGACGCTCGGATTTGGCACAGAACAGGATATTGACATGCTGTCTGCTGTCCGAAAAACTGCTTCCCATAATGAGAAAAAGGTAATTTTGATAGTAACCGTATATCAGACAATCTTTTTTTCTGAAAGTTAGATTGAGATTTTCAGCTATCTCATGAAGAATTTTTGCATTAGATGCCATAATTTTCACCCCATTGATGATACATGATCAGATTCAGACATGTTCTGATTTCATAATATTTCTTCCGGCACTTCCTCCGCCATTCTCTGATATGCCGCCTGACTCGGATGCAAGTGGTCACCGCTGTCGTATCCTGTGCCGAACGCCGCCGGATTTGCCGGATCACAGACCGCCCTGTCAAAGTCAATGCAGCCGTCCGCTTCATCCGTTGTCCTGATCCAATCATTGACCGCACACCGCAGCTCCTCACGGAAATCTGCATAGGTACGCCAGCCCTCGATCGGGAGAAGCGTTCCGAGATAAACTTTCAGCCCGTACTCCCTCGCTTTCCGGATGTAGAAACGCAGTCCTTCGATCATTTCCTCCGCTGTCGGCAGATCGCTCCACGGACGGAACGGATTGACATCCTCGCCGACGGGGTGTATAATATCATTGATGCCATGCTGGATGATCACCGTGTCCGCACCGGAAACCAGACATTCCCTCGGAAATCTTGTTTCACCCTTCAGACCGTAGGAATCATAGGTGATATTGTCGTACTGCCGCAGGATCCTCGTACCGCTTGCCGCCTTGCGGATGACAGCGGTTTTGCCGTCACCAAGCTCCAGCGTGCGGAGCATCAGGAAATCAGGCCATGCCTGTGCTGTGATGGAATCGCCGTAGCAGATCACCGCACGGCTGTCATGACTTGCGGCAACCTCGATGTCACTCAGAAAATAGACCCAGTTCGTTTTTCTGGAAAGATCCATCGGGAGCTGTACAGCATCGGCATAATCACCGGCTGCAAAATAGCCGCCGGAGAGGGGACCGGTAATGTTCACCGCAGAACGCAGCTCCGTAAAATCGGCGAAATACAGGCTCACTGCAATGGTTTCACCGGCATTGACGGAAAAATCCGCCGCATCGCTGCGGATCCGTGCACCGGCAGGAATGGTTGCGGAAAGCTGACCGCCGAATGTGAGGGGGAGGGAAGTGCCCTCCACGATTCCGGAATCCATTCCGGCTTTCGCAATATAGGCAGCTGTGATGCGGACAGCCTCCGTTCCGCAGAAATTGTCCAGCGTGATGCGGACAGCGGATCCGGACAGCAGCATTTTCACAGGATAGCGGAGTGTCAGATTTTTGCCGTAATTTTCAGGACGGCGGTCATTGATGGAAATGGCATTACCCCATGCGGCAACCCATTTTTGATTCGTTTCTGTCATGTGCATTCCTCTTTCTTTTGGTCGTTACCTGTTAATCATACCATTTCTATGGTGATTTGTCAATATCCAGCAAACAGAAAGGAAAAACAAAATGGATTATTTTATCATAGGCATCCTCGTTTCACTGTTCTGCATTGCCCTCTTTGTGATCATCATCATTCGTTTTGCGAACAGCGAACCGCCTGCTATGATCCGTACTATGACGAAATCAATGACCTGATGATACAGAAGCTTCAGGCAGAACCGCTGCCCATTCCAAAATAAGATCCTCCTCCGCATCATCACGGAGGAGGATCATTGAATCAATAGGGCATCTCTGAAACCGGAACACATTGGGTCGTGTTGACACTAAGCCTAACAACACATCTTTTCGGCAAAATTTCACGCATCCTACGTTGAAAAGGTTTGACAGGCGACAGCCTGCCTGCACCTTTTCGCCTTGCCTGCATAAAATTTTTGCTCGAAAATCTGCGTATTATTTTAGTGTCAACACTCCCTAAAAGAATTCAACATTGTCCAAAGCCATCGCATACTTATGCCCGTTGCCAAGGGTGATGCAAAGCATCTCCACGCCGATCTCAGCATGCTTATAGTCCAGAAATACAGGGCAGATGCACGGTTCTCCGAGTTCATCGAAGATCCGGTAGGGATGCTTGGTGCATCCGGCATCCACGCCGCTGACTCTCATCGTATGGCAGATATATTTCTGCTTTGCAACACAGTAATAATCGGAACCTGCACCGAACTGCCTGCCGATTCCGCTCAGGAACAGGAACAGAAACAGAATCATGTCGATCACCCATGAGATAAACAGGGAGCCGGGGATATACCTGTACCTGCCGTAACGCCCTGCAAGCAGCATCTCCATATCCGGCAGGGGCACAGCACCGCCGTCCATTTTGAGGTTGCCCATGTCATAGATCGCCAAAGGTGCCCCCAGAACCGCTGCGGCTCCGGAGAGATACAATGTCATCATAAAGCGGTAACGCCTGTCGGCAACATAATCAAGCAGCTTTTTCTCACGCTTGGGGTCGAGCCAGATGCGGTATTTATCAAACTGTTCCATCGCCGCCTCAATTCTTCGGTGCTGTGACCGCTGTTCTGGGCAGGATGAAAATGGAATGGTTATCCAGCTCAATACACGGACGGTAGGAATTGTCGATCAGCTCGCCCGTCAGGTTCAGGGCATGCACGGATCTTCCGCTGACAGTGCCGATGGCATAGTCCTTGTGCCCCTCCAGCAGGGATTTGATCGCCGTTGTGCCGAAGCCCCTGCCTCTCGGACGGTAGGCACCGGCTACATAGATCGTATCGACTTTGAAGCCGCCCCTCTTGATGACGGTCAGGTCGGAGCCTTTGCTCAGCTGCTTGCGGTAGCCGCTGTGCAGCAGCATGCAGAATGCCATCAATGCCAGAAATGCAAATAATGCAGAGAATGGTGCAAGCTCGGGCAGATACTCGCCGTAGGGAATACGATCCAGCAGCTGCGGGATAAAGCACACAGCCGTCAGTCCTCCGCAGAGGACGAACCAGAATACCGCACCCCAGAGCTTTCGGATATACCGGCGGCGTTCCTGCACAATATACTGTTTCACCAGCTGCCGCCCAAGCATGGATAGTTTGTAGGAGCAAAAGTTGTCACGTTTCATTCGTTCATCTCCAGTTCGTTTGTTCACTCGTCATTTATTATAACATATGATTCAGCTAAAATCAAGTTAATTTCAAATTAAAGCCACTTTTGTCAGCCTTTTTTGGTGAAATAGACAGTGCACTGAAAACCTTTTTGAGCGTTTCGACGAAAAAAGTAAAAAAAATCAAAAAAAGTACTTGCAATATTTGTTCAAATCGTGTATAATAAGAATGATGGTGTATCCGGAAAGGAGGCATGGCATGAAACTCGGTCTGGTGCTGGAAGGCGGTGCACATCGTACTGTTTTTTCCTGCGGCGTGATGGATGCCTTGCTGGATGCTGGGATCAGGGCGGATTATGTGATCGGCTCCTCCGCTGGCATTACCTACGGAATATCCTATGTTTCCGGTCAGAAGGGCAGAAACCGTGAAATGCTGCGGCGTTATGCCGGAGACATTCGTTATGCCGGATTGCTGCATTGGCTCAATCCGTGGAATCGCTCCTATTATAATGTGCGTTTCCTGTTTGACACGATCCCGAACAAGCTTCTTCCCTATGATTATGCGGCACTGGAAGCCTTTGAAGGCGAAGTGCTTGCGGCTGTGACGAACGTCCACACAGGACGTGCGGAATATCTTCCCGTTACTGCTGAGGACAGAAAATGGAAGGTGCTGCAGGCGACCTGTTCGCTTCCCCTGATGTTTCATCCTGTGACGGTGGACGGAGTACTCTATGCGGACGGCGGCATTGCAGATTCAGTCCCATTTGAAAAGGCGTTGGAGGACGGCTGCGACAAGCTGATCGCCGTGCTGACACGGGTACGGGATTATCACAAGGAAGCGGAAAGCGTCATGAATTTTGCGGCTTCCCTCCAGAAACGAAAGCATCCGGAATATGCTAAAACCATGCTGGAATGGCACGAAAAGTACAATGAGAGCATGGATAAGCTCAGAGAACTGGAGCAGGCTGGCGTAGTCTATTGCATTGTACCGGAGGACACGCTCGGTGTCGGCCGGACGGACAAGCGGATCGATCCGCTGATGTCATTGTACGCACAGGGCTATGCACTGACGATGCAGCAGATGCCTGCACTGCGTAGTTATCTGACACAATCCCCTACAGAAAAGAAATGAGGCAAACAAAATGGCAGAACTGAAATTTGAAATCACAGAACATATCGGCGTAGTCGGCGAGAATGCAAGAGGCTGGTCAAGAGAGCTGAACATGGTCAGCTGGAATGACCGTGAGCCGAAGTACGACCTGCGTGACTGGTCACCGGATCACTCTAAGATGGGCAAGGGTCTGACAATGACAGCGGACGAGCTGGTAGCTCTCAAGGAACTGCTCGACGGTCTTGGTCTGGATGATTTCGGCGACGACATGATGGAAGAATAATTCCGTTTTCAGGATTACAGCACAATCTATTGTAAAGAATCGAGGTGGAAATATGCGTACAAAGGGCACGAAGCTCATTACAGAAAACCGCAAGGCACGGCACGAATATTTTGTGCTGGAGGATTTTGAGGCAGGCATTGAGCTGACGGGAACGGAGGTCAAGTCCATCCGGCAGGGCAATGTGAATCTGAAAGACAGCTGGTGCAGCATTGAGAACGGCGAGCTGTTCATCAAGCAGATGCATATTTCACCTTATGAAAAGGGCAATATTTTCAATCGTGATCCGCTGCGTGTACGCAGGCTCCTGATGCACAAAAAAGAGATCATGCGGCTCTACGGTAAGCAGAAGCAGGATGGGCTGGCACTTGTTCCGCTTTCGATGTATTTCAAGGATTCGAGAGTCAAGATCCAGCTGGGGCTTTGCAAAGGTAAGAAGCTGTATGACAAGCGTGAGGATGCCGCCAAGCGTGACGCAAAGCGGAGCATTGACAGGGCACTGAAAGCCCAGAATCAGTAAATATCGCAGGTTTTCCTGTGAAATATGTGGGGGCGTACCGGTTTCGACGGGGGCTTTGCACTATGATAAGCGAGTAGAGGTCTGCTGCATCTCTTAAAACTGCGGCACGTTTAAATATAAACGCTAACAAGAACATTACTGTAAGCTCCAGAAGCCTGCAGGTTGCTGCCTAAGTCAGCATCTGTCCTGTAATCGAGGACCACGGCCTTTACAGGGCATCGACGAGTGGTGAACGTTTCTCTGACCCGTCCATGTCATTGAAATGTATTTGGACTACCTGCCCGCACAGCCTGTTTGTCGGCGGTGCGGATGGGGAATTTTAATAGATAAACTACACTCGTAGAAAGTTGTAGGAATGGGCTTTCGGACAGGGGTTCGATTCCCCTCGCCTCCACCAATCAAAAATGCGTAACCGCAAAGGTTGCACAAATCCCGAAACACCGTTACGATACGGGATTTCGGGATTTTTTGCATCTTGATTTTTGTGGGTTAGACACGATGAATGACATTTTTAAGAGGAAAATACAAGATCAATCCTGCATTCTCTCTTATGAAAAAGAGTGAGGAGAATGGGGTGATGGATACTAACTACCTTTGAATGAGAGCATTTCGCAAATGCGTGCGAATCAAAACAGAATCGCTCGAAAAGCAGAAGTATATGAAATACTTGGAG
Organism: Oscillospiraceae bacterium; assembly: GCA_017462785.1. Lineage (GTDB taxonomy): Bacteria > Bacillota > Clostridia > Oscillospirales > Ruminococcaceae > UBA3855. The sequence continues at coordinate 51,271 of JAFTQJ010000053.1, forward strand.
GTGCACAATGAAAGCAAGAACTTACAAAAAGACAATTTCCTACATCATCAGCGTATCGCTCGGAACGGGCTGTTACCGTCATATCCGGGTGTCCGGCAAGAAAACACTGGACGATCTCGCATTTTATATCCTTGATGCGTTTGATTTTGAAATGGATCACCTGTATTCATTCTTCATGGACAATTGCTGGTGGTCGGATGACGACAGTTACAACAGCCCCTATGACGAAGAACCGCCCTATGCTGACCGGATCAAGCTGGCAAAGCTGAACCTGCAAAAAGGACAGGCATTCAAGTTTCTGTTTGATTATGGCGATGAATGGCGGTTTCAGTGCAAGGTGTTACAGGTGTTGGACGAGGAAACTTCCGGTGCACTGATCGTTCGTGCAAAGGGAGAGGCACCGCCGCAGTATCCGGTCTATGATGAGGATATGGATGAGGATTACTGTCCTGATTCATATGATGAGGATATGGATGAGGATTACTGTCCTGATTCAGCGGATGAAATGCCGGAAAGACCGCAGATCCAAATGACAAGCCGCTGTGATGTGCAGGGTTCCGGTTCTGATGACGAACTGGAGTTCAAGCCCGAACCTCCGGAGATTCCGGACGAACTGATGGAGGCAGCATTCCGCTTCCGCAGTGAAAAGCTCTGGAAAAAGCTCTATGATACGGATATTTTTGCAGTCAAGCTCTCCAATGGTGAGATCGGGTATTGCTGTGTCATGGGCAATCTGGGCGAATGTCTTGCACTGTCATTGTACATTGGTGAGGAGGGATTGTTTTCTCTGCGATTCATCAACGAAATCGCACCGCAAATGAACTCCTCTTTTGCAATTTTGCTGGAACAGAACTGTCTGCAGCTTGGGCTGGACAACAAGTCCGACATGATGGATGAAACGATCCCGCCGGTACAGGCATACGCCAAAGCACATGGGATCAGTCTGAAAGGTCGGAAGTCCTATCCCAATTTCATGAAGTTTCAGCGATTCTGTGCACCGTGGTACATTACCGCACAGGATGACTGCAAATATCTGCTGGAGGCACTTCATGCGGCACATGAGGTCGCACAGCAATTGAAGGCTACAAACAAGGTGAAGCTCGGTCTGGGGGATGCACCGGAACGGATTCCACTTCTCACCCCCAATGGCAGCGGGTACAAGTGGACATTGATGGCACTGCCGGAAATGCCGCAGGACGTTTATCCTGCACCGCTCTTTGAGAACGCCCTGCTGCTCACGCAATTGCAAACGCTCAAGAAACAAGGCACATGGGAATGTGCACATTTCATCACAAGTCACCCATATCCGGATCATGGAATGCAGAAGCTTGTGTATCCGTCGCTGATGCTGATTGGTGACAGGGGCAAGAAGAAGGAAATGCAGTTTGAAAATGCCGGTTATTATCCTGAAATTGCGTCCGATCTGCTCAATGAGCTGGCGATCAGAATCGTGCAGTATGGAACTTGCCCGAAAACCATTCTGACAAAATCGCATCGTTCCCTTGCACTGCTTTCCGATTTCTGCGAGAAGTGCGGCATTACCCTGAAATTGACGGAATCGTTCACCATGATCGACCAAATGCTTGACAAGGCATTGGCGAACAATTCTGCTCCGTTCGGAGACGAACGGCTGCTTGAGCTGTTTGCAATGCTCGACGCTCTGAGCGTGGCTGAGCTTCGCACCATGCCGCAGGAGATGATGGCAGATCTCTCCGAACTGATCGGCGAAGGCATTCTGCCGGCTACGCTGGAGAAGAAGCTGAAGGCGATTATGGGGAAGTGATGGATGGGGGTTGTTTTGTATCCGTGCTTGAATCGCATGATTTGATTAAAAATAGATGTAACGTAACTATTCAGTCCTCCCCAAACATCCACAAAGTTGAAAACAAAATTCCGATATAAAAAACCTGATTCCGCAAAGTTCACAACTCCCAAACCACTAAGAAGCAACATGATTACAGAATTCTTGCCTCTTTTTATAATGCTCTGCGACTTCATCCACTGGGTGAAGTGGAATATGACTTATAAACGAGGCTTTTATTCTATATAATCTGGTCTTTTCGGTTGTTTATCAATTTAAGTTTTGCGGAATCAGGCTTTACAAACAATTTTAAAGTTAAGAAACAACTTGACAATAGAAAGAAAACGGTGTATAATCAAAAGGAGGAATGTCGTTTTTCATCAGAAAGGGAGGGATGCTGATGCACAATTAACTCATTTGTTTTATCGATGTACGAAGATCAACTATTGCAGGAGGAGTGCACAGCTGTGTCGTACTTATCATTGCAGTGTTTGTGTCTAAAGGACATCGTGGTCTTGGTATGTTGCTCGCAGTTACAAACTTTGTACTTCCGGACGCATTGCCGTTGGTGGATGCTGAACAAGTCTGTAGGTTTTATGGAATCTGAAACTGGTCAGAACATCATTAAGGTTGGTAAGGCTGTTGGTCAGATCGGCGTAGCCTTATTCCAAGCCAATGCAAATCGAAAAGCTAACCAGTCTTCGTATAATAATTATGATTCCTATGACTACTATGATGATGAATATTAAAGAGGAGAATTGTATGAGTATTAAAGCAATTGGTGTTATTACAAAATTCAACACATCGGGAAAGATCTGCATCAGAACGGAGAATACCTGCTATCATAATGGAAAGGCGTATAATTTCGCAATATCGGAAGATGCAGCTTTTGAGATTAAAGCTTTGTCACCCGACATGGAATTTGGATTTAACGAATCATTGGCTGTATTTTTGAGCATGATCGCACTGCAGGGAGCTAAGGCTATATTTGAGTTCGACAAGGACCTCAAAAAAATTGTTGCTGTGGAGATCCATAATGAGTGATAGAACTGTTATCTTTTTTGGTGCAGGCACTACAACAGCCTGTGATATGCCGGCAACAGTCAAACAAGGAAAACTGTTTTCTTCGTTTTTCTTTAATAATGATACGGTATTCAGAGAATGGATCCACAACAATGTGAAGATACTAAAGGATGAAGATATAGACGTACTTACCGCACTAAAACAAGAACCACAAATACAAAAGCTCAAACAGTTTGTCAACGACACATTTACATCGGATTCCTTTGACATGATGTCTTTCTATAATCTTGTGGACATGTCGATCACCGAAAGACGTGGATTTCGTTGCGGTGAAAAGGTTTATTCGGTTGATGAAATACAAAATTTTCGCAGCATCTTGCTGGTTCTTCTGCAAACGCTTTTTGGTTTGCTTGAAAACAATATACTCCGGGATAAGGAACAGGAATTCAACAAACTGAAGCGTTTTTTCAAAGCAATCGCCAAGAAAGAGCTGAACAAACGAAGAATGCAGTACATCAATGATTCTGTGGATTTACAGTCACGCAAATTCTTATTTACAGATGTGGAGTATATCAGTCTCAACTGGGATGTATTGGTACTTTGGGCAATGATGCTCGCACACAAGGAACTAAACAACAGTAACAGTAATTATATTTCTGACAAATATGGAATTTCTAAGCTGAAGGTATTCAACGAGTTTTTTGCATATCTGAACTCAAGCGATACCGGCAGTGAAAAGAATAAGGATTGGTTCCCGTACAGTCAGCCTGTTGCTTTCAGACTGAATGATACAGAACACCCATCGGATAAGCGGGTGGTTCTATTTCCCACCTATTTCCCGCATGGGCAGACACATTGGCTGGAATGTCCGATATGCGGTAAGCTCACAATGTACCTTGACAAACAATTCAGGGTATATTCACAAAATTTTGCAATGAGTCCCAAACGGCAGTACCGGTGTTCTCATTGTGATCAGCGGCTTAATCTTGAAAATTCGGCAATGCTGCTTCAAACAAGTTATAAGGTAAAATCGCCATATAACGAGGAGATTCAGCGTTCTATGAGAATCGCAATCAACAACGCAAAGCGATTAGTTTTCATCGGGTATTCTCTGCCGAATGATGATATTGAATACAGAAGTATTTTCAGAATCAGCAGCAGCGAGCCGAAAAAAGTATATGTTGTACTTTATCAAAGCGGGGCACCTAACAAATTCATACCCGCTAAGGAAGTTTTAAAGAATAATAATGGTAACAATGAGGAGATTAAACGATACTGCGACATCTTTGGTGAAGAAAATGTACAGGTGAATTATGCTGGCTTTCCTGATGCATCGGATAAAGTCTTGGAAATCCTGAAACAGGAATAATTCCCCTCTCACAGCATCTGCGAAATTGGATGTAAAAAAGGTGCAAGGTTAAAATTGCTCCTCCAAGCCCAAAGATACAGCAATCCATATCTGAAATCAATATAATATTTGAAAGTGCAAAATCGGCAGGGGAGTGATCCTCTGCCGGTTTTTTCTCATACTATGTAACTATATCATTTCAATACAGATTCCTCATCTTCTCAATTTCTCCTCTTAGCTTCTCCACAAACGGAGCAGGGGAGAGTACCCTTGCAAATTCTCCCAGCGACAGCAGGTACATGATGATGCCCCGCCCGTCGTTCACCTCTGCCTCGATTACATTCACATCCCCACGCTTTTCAATGACCTTCGCCGTCGGGATCCTGTCGAGAACCGCTTGGAGCGATGAACCCCAGAACTCAAAGCGGATCTTGATGTTCTCGCCGGGGAACATGAACTGGTTTCGCTCACGCAATGCTCCCTCATCAAAATCCTGTTCCCTCGTCAGCTCAAAATGCTCCCGATGCTCCGTGATGCCCACGATCCGGTCAATGCGGAAATGCTGTGCCCTGAACGTTGGATCATCCGCAATATAGGCAATTAAGTAGAAATAGTACTCACTGAACATGACCGCTGCCGGCAGAAGCTTTACCCTCACACGATCTCGGCTTTTCCGGAAATAGTCAATACTCAGCATCCGCTTGTCCTCGATCGCCCCGATGACTTTCCAGAGGTTGTCGATCACGCTCGGACAATCCGCCTTGACTTCGTGGTAGTGGTACACCTCCTTGCGGATGATGTGCTCCAGTGACTCCTTGTCACCGGTGGTGGTGAAAGATTTCAGCTTTTCGATGATCCGCAGCATATCATCCCGATTCAGACTGCGGCTGCCGAGCAGAATTTTCACAAGTGCGAAAAGCTCTTTGTTTTTGAGGAATTCCTCATTGTCAAAGTGATATGTCCGGTCGCTTCGTGAATACTCCAGCTTCGCATGATGCACCAGCTCCGGATGCTCATGCAGGAAATTCTGAATCCGTGCAATATCCCTGCTGATGCTCTTGGTCGAAACATCGTATTCCTCCGCAAGCCTTTTCGGCGAGATGCGTTCGCCACGCAGACAGCGGATGAGGATCTCCAGCATCCGGTCGTTTTTATCAAAGTCCATAGTTGTACCCCCTTTCCTCTATTATACCATATCCAGCGGACAAACGGGTGTCTTTCTGAAAATATTTTTCAAACAAAAGGGCGGCCGTTCCTGAACAGCCGCCCTTAATGTTATGAAACCTGATGCTTTTCCAGCCAGTGCTGTGCATAGGAGCAGGTCGCTGTGACCTTGCCGTTCCTGCTCTGGATCTCCTCCACAGCCATTTTCACGAGCTTGCCGGCAACGCCCTGCCCACGCAGGGAGTCATCCACAAATGTGTGGTCGATGCAGAAGATGCCGGATTCCGTTTCAGGAAATGTGATCTCTGCGATAACCTGTCCGGCTTCGTTTTCGCAGTAAATGCGGTTGGTTTCTTTCTGGAATTCCATTGTATCAGCTCCTTTGGGGATAGTATGTGGATGGGGGAGGGGAATATACAGTTTTTCTGCATCTGCGAAAACAGCATGACGAAATACTTTATTCTCCCAGCCCATCAATGAAGTCCTTGACGAGCATGCCGCATTCTTCCGGTTTCTGCTGATAGATCATGTGGTCACCTGCAAGACAGACAACGCTGCAATTCCCCATCTTCTCGGCGTAGGGGTAAATGGTATCCTGACGGGATTCCTCATACGCCGCAAGGATCTCTTCGAGGGTTTCTGCATCATATTCCAGTTTCGGCAGCGGCATGTCCAATTGATTGATCTCGATCTGACGGCGGATCCATTGATTCTTTTCAATCAGGTCTTCTTCCGTCTGAATGCCCCAGCTCGCACAGATATAGAGCTTGGGTATCTCGTTTGTTACGATGGAAGCAAACGCCTGCTGTGCGTTCTCCGCAAGATTGGCATCTTCCGAAACCGGTGCAATGGAATCCATTGTCATCAGCATCAGTGCATCACCGAGAGCCTGTTCTTCCTCCGTGTAATTGTCAGGGTAATGGTAGAAATAATCACGCAGGACATAGCGGCTGAAACCCATCTTCGCAAGAAATGCGAGCATTTTGTCAGATACCCCAACCTCATCGCTTTCCCAATCGGAAAAAGCATCCTCGCACAGCTGTGATCCGTCCACAAAGACGATCGCCTCAATTTCCTCGGGGTACTGGCTCGACCAGTAATTGGCATATGCACCGCCGATGGAGTGGGGCATGAGGACATAGGGTGCTTCAATGCCTGCATTTTGCAGTGCTTTGCGGTAGTCCTCCACGATGTACGAAAGCGTCATTTCGTTCTCCGTATCATCACTGAAACCATAGCCTGCACGATCAACGAACACCACGAGGTTGTCCTCCTCCAGACGGGCGGTCATCTGCCTTGCGGCGAGGGAATAATCCCCCGTGCCGTTTCCGGCAAGCCCGACAATGGTGTGCTTTCCGTTCTCATTGCCGAATGCGGCGACATTCAGGGAATAATCTCCCACAGAAACAGGGTGATAATACCCCTTTTCTTTCAGAAGCTCCATTTCCTGTGCTGTTTTATTCCGGTGAACGATGCAGGTCACAAGCGTGAACAAAATGAGCAGTGCAAACAGGAGCAGCAATACCCGTCCGATCCATTTCAGAACTCGTTTGATTTTCATAAATCGTCACCTCAGGATTTGTTATTCTTCATTTACATTATAGCACATGTCCTGAAGGATGTCAACACAAAAGCTTTGTCCGATGGCTGATTGTAAGTCGAAGAAAAACGCTTGCAGATGTGATTGTTCTGAAATTTATTTTTTCAGGGACAGGCATTTGTCCCTCTCATTTGTTATAATGGGGGAGTGGGCGGCTATTTCTGGAAATCGTCAGAGAGCATGTCCATGAACGCAACAGCAAGGCGTTTGTTGTCCGGAGAAAGTGCTGCAAATCTTTTCAGGACAGCCGCATCATCCTCGGCATACTCAGTCTGGCGGACGGAGCCGAGGAGGATCTGGTCGGGGGTTGATTCAAGGGCGGTGCAAAGCCGCAGAAACACCTCAAGGCTTGGGATGGAACGGGCGGTTTCAATGCAGGATAGGTATTTGTCATTGATTTCAGCCCGTTCACAGACCTCTGCCTGTTTCAGTTTCAGCTCCTTACGCCGCCTTGCAAGATTCTTTCCGATCTGTTTGTAGTCAAGTATCATTTTATCACCTCTCTATTAAGAGTATACGGGATTTCAGATGATGTAAACAATACAAAAGTAGGAATATCACTTTAAGTGGGATGAAACAGAGCGAGGCACTTTACGAAAAAATGAAATTAAGAAACAGTCCATCCAAAACTTCAATTCCAGCAAAGGAATCAGAGCTTTGGATGGACTGTACTTGTTTTGCACTTTCTGAAAGTGACAGATAAAACAAAAATCCGAACACTCTCAATCTCAAAGTGTTCGGATTTTTACTGTTTGGTGACCCGTACGGGAATTGAACCCATGATTCCGCCGTGAAAGGGCGGTGTCTTAACCTCTTGACCAACGGGCCATATGGTAGCGGCAGCAGGATTCGAACCAGCGACCAATCGGGTATGAACCGAGTACTC
>JAFTQJ010000054.1 GCA_017462785.1 Oscillospiraceae bacterium
CCCCACCCCAACCCCTCCCCCAGAGGGGGATGGGCTATATTGCGAGGGTACTGCGTACCCTCAACCCGCCAAAGGACTTCGTCCTTTGAACCTAACAAGGTTTTTCGACAGAGCGGTTTTTCATTATAATCCCTTTTCCTTGAGCTCCTTCACAAGACCGATGTAGAATTCACGGACATCAAAATCCTCGATATTCTCACGGTTGAGGTCGATCATATCGCCGTGGGAAATGCCACGGAAACGTGACTGCGGCAGCATGGTGAACGGTACACCTTCAAGAACTGCCGCATCCACCGGAACAAGTCCGTCACAGCGGGCTTTCCGGTTTTCTTTTTTGATGCACAGATACCCGAGCCACAGCGGAAACGGTGCGGAAAATGCATGCCGCATCTCCGACATGATGCAGTGGTGGGGAATGTCCGGACAAATGGGATGCGTCCGGTTGAATTCACTGCACCGTGCAGCGGTCAGATCACGGATACCGCCCAGAAAATCGGGGTTTTTATCCCCAAGCCCACGGAACACGCTCTCATAGCGGCGGGCAACCCATTCCGTCAGAGCCGGAGGGAGGGATGCCAGAATGCTGTCCACCCATGCACAGCCGTGGTGGGGGGTGTTGATGGTGGTCAGACTCGCCACATAGGGGGACATGCCCAGCTCCTGCATGGCATAGCGTGTATCCAGTCCGCCCTTGGAATGGGCGATGATATTGAGCTTTTCCGCACCGGTTTCCTGCAGCACGGCACGCATCTGTTCGGCAAGCTCTGCCGCACTTGCCGCAATGCTCTGTGCGGACTGCTGTTTGCCGTAGTACACCTGTGCACCGTTCTTTTTCAGTGCAGCAGGGATCCTGCCCCAGTAGTTGAAAAACTGCCAGTCACGAAAGAAAATGCCATACACCATGAATACGGGATACTTCGTTTTACAGATCTCGTTTTCCTTTCGGGCAGCATCCAGCTCCAGCTTTGCGGCTTCAAAGTGAAGCTCACGCTTTGCAGTGCGGTAGATCTGCCAGAGGGGAATGAGATTGACAGCCGGCATCCAGCAGACAAGGTACAGGATTAGATACCAGTACCATTTCACCTGCCGTGCGGCGATCCCGAGCCGGAGCAGTCCGCACAGGAGCATGAAGAGCATGAAAATGGCGAAGAACAGGAAATTTCCCAGAAGCCACCAGAAGCTTTCCCAAGTGTGCGGTACAATTGGGATCAGGAACAGGTACAGCAGGGGTTCTGCGAAAAAGCAGAGCATGCTGTAACGGAGCAGCCGCAGTCCGTGGGAAATCACAGCAAGGCGGCGGCTGCCGGAGTGCCTGCGGTAGATCCGCAAGAGTACAGCAAGGTACCAGAAACTGAGGAGCACGGTCGCTCCGATACGAAGCGGCAGAGCAGTCCCCTCCCCCAGATGCCAGATCAGCAGGAGATTGCCAAACAGTACCAGCGGAACAGCCAGCAGACAGTCACGGAGTATGGAAAGAAATTTCATCGCATCACTCCACTCGTGTCATGAGTTCCTCGGTGCCGGATGCATCCGTCATATGCAGCCCCTCTTCGTCGATGGAATAGGTCATGCAGATTTCGCTGCCATTCTGCACAAGGGTGAGAGAATCGCCGGAAATGCGGTACTGCATCGGAACGGCTGCCCAGAAAAGTGCACCGTTGATGTCCATGTAGAACGTCCGCCTGCCCGAGCTTGCAGCGATCGAATCATAGAGCAGGCAGGCACCGATTTTGTATCTGCCGTCCAGTGCAAAGGGGTCGATTTCCGTTTCTGATTCAAGCGTGAGCACATTCTCGCCGCCGCAGGTATATGTAACGGAATTTGCAGTATACTCCATGGTGCACGGCTCTCCGCAGTAGAACATGCCCTCTTCGGTCAGCTGGTAGACACTGCTGAAATTCGTGATCAGCTCCGCTTCCCCGTTCTTCATAAAGCGGAAGCCGTAGCCGCCGAGGTATTCCCATGTTCCGACGATCTCGGGATCCTCCTCCGTAACGACCGTTTCCGGTTCCGTGGAAGGCTCCGTTTCCTGTGAGGGAGCATCCGTTTCCGGCGTTTCCGTGTCGGAGGCGGAGGATGCTGTAGTTTCGGGGCTTTCTGTTTCAGCTTCGGTCTGCACGGTGGTTTCCGTTTCAGGCTCGGTTTCTGTGATCATGATGGTTTCGGTCGGTGCTTCGGTGATTTTGTCCACATAGACCTTGAATGCGGTCGTTTCCTGCTCCTGTCCATCGGGTGCATCGCTGCATCCGGCGGCAGTCAGGAAGAGAAAAGCAGCCAGCAGTGCTGTATATTTTTTCATAGCTCTCACTCTCCGGTTATCCATAATTTGCAATTGCCTTTCTATTATAGCATACTCCGCCGGAAATGGCAAGGGTTCATGGAAAATTTCATCCCCTGTGGGGGCACAGGGGATGTTGTGGATTACTCCTGACTGAAACCCGTTCCGCTGTAATTCGCCGGAACGAGAAGTGAAACTGCCTGCTTGTGATTGACAATGTGGATCTTAGACGCATTTTCCATATATTCCCCGTCGATCGTCCACGGCACGTCGGTATCCTCCAGCAGTTCAATGGTGATTTCGGAGGCTCGCAGGTAAATGCTTTTGGCATCGTCGGGAATGTCACGGATGTCCTTGAGGAACGAGAGCGTTTTCTGGATCTCAAGGGGATTTTCCGGACGCTTGAGCAGGGAAACCTCAAACATGCCATCATCAAAGCTGAAATCCTTGATGTTCAGAAAACCGCCGACGGATGCGGTATTGGTGATCATTCCGAATGCAAACGAATCCTCAAAGACCTGACCGTCACAAGTGATCCGCATCGGGAATTCACGGATATTTGTCAGCTTTTTCAGTGAGTTGAAAGCGTAGGCAGCCGGACCGAATACATTCTTGACGGACTGGGAGGTTTCGTAGGTCACGTCCGTGAATGCACCGAAAGCGGCGATATAATTGAAGCTGCGTTCGTTGACCATGCCGATGTCAAAGCTCCTCGGAACGCCGCAGAGTGCCGCCTCCGCTGCTTTCTGTGCACCTCTGGGAATGCCGATGCTTCGTGCAAAATCATTCGTTGAGCCTGACGGGATGTAGCCGATCGGGATCTTGTTCTTGGCATGCATCATGCCGCACATGACCTCGTTGAGGGTGCCGTCACCGCCGGAGCAGAAAATATAATCATACAAGCCGGTATCCGCAGCGGCGGTGGTGCACAGAACCGCATCAAAGCTCGCCTGTGTGGGGTGCACCGTCACCTCATACCCTGCTTTTGTCATCATATCCAGAATGGTGCCGAGCTTATAGGAAAGCGTGGCTTTTCCTGCCTGTAAATTGCAGATATAATAAATTCGTTTCATGCATGATCTCCCTTTTTCTTGAGGATGCTGTTTTTGAGCCGAAAGCCGATGAATGCCGTCAGTGCTGCCGCCGCTGCGATCACAATGCACAGCCAATATCTGCCCTCCGTCAGGCTGTCGCCCATGAAAACGGAGGCGATGATTGCCGGGAATCGGGCAACGTTGGCAAGGATGATGAAATGCAGCGGACGCATGCTCGTCAGTGGTACGATATAGGTCAGCAGATCCTTGGGAATGCCGGGGATCAGAAAGAGAACGAACACCCAGAATTCCAGCTTTTTTTCATCGTGCAGAATGGAGAAGCTCTGCATTTTTTCCTCGGACACGAAGAAATGCACCAGAGGTCTGCCGAACCGTTTCACAAGAGCGTAGACTGCCGCCGTACCTGCCACGGAACCGATCATCGAATAAATCGTCCCCCTGATGCCGCCGAACAGCATGCCGGCGATCAGCTCCAGCGGTCCTCCCGGAATGAAAGCAATGACGATTTGCAGAGCCATCAGTGCTGTAAAGACGATCGGGGCAAAAACGCCGTAGGATTCCACCTTTTCGATGATCTGCAAGCGTCCGGCTTCGGTCATGAGCAGGCTGCTCAGGGGGATGAGGTATTGTATGCACAAAAAGCCGGTAAGCAGAAGCAATGCAGCCGCAATCATAAACCTGAGCAGAGAACGCTTGTTGATTTTCATACTATCCTCCATTTGCACATCGAACACAACACCCTATGATTAAGAGTATTATACCACAGATTTATGAAAAAATCAACGCAGCCAGATGATGGAAAATAGAAAAATAGGTGAAAATGTGGAAGCAGCAAAAGGACTGCCGTGTCATTTGCGGCAGTCCTTTTGTTTTGTTAGGCATCAGGTTCCGGCTGTGAAATAGTAGAGATCCTCCCCGATCCACTCGATCTGGACAAAATCGCCGTCATAGCCTTCGTCCGGCACTGTGACTCTGCCCATCTCAAAGCTCACTGCACCATCCGTGATGAGGTAGCCGTAGGCATCGAGCAGACCCTTATTCATCCGCAGGTGAACGGTATGTTCATCCACAAAGGAAAAGTGGTAAAAATCGCTGTTCCGGTAAAATTCCGCCATTTCCGCACTCATCAGGTCGGAGGCGTTATAGTGGCTGACCTCGGTGTCGAGCGTGTAATTTCCGCTTTTCAGCTCCGCCAGTGCATAGTCGCCGATCCGCTTGGCGGCGGCTTGGTTTTCTGCGTCATTCTCGGGGGAATCCCAGTCGAAGTCGATCCGGATGCCGTACAGCAGAATGTTTTTCATCAGTGCAAGGTCAAATGCATTCACGATCCCCTCCCCCGTCAGGTCGGCTTTCTGGGGACAGGTCAGCTTCCCCTTGCAGAGCAGCCACTTCTGGAGCATCACAGCATCGGCAACGGAAAATGTGCCGTCATTGTTCACATCGGCGGGCACTTCGGAAATGACGATCCGGTGGTGGAAGATGCCATTTTCTACGGTCAGGGGGTAGGTGTAAACTGCATCCAGATTGTCCACAAGCACTGTTAGATCACCATCCGCCTCGGGTGCGGCAATGCGTGTAAATTCCATGATATCGGGGCTGGGCGTTGTCAAGTCGCCGTCACAGGTTCTGGATGTCCAGAAATGTGTCAGTAAAGAGGAAATATCCTGCTCCTCGGCGGTCACTCTCTGCGGTTCATTGCCATTCATGTCCTGCTGGATATCCGCACTGCAATAGTTGACACAGAAATACGAATCCGTCCCGTATTCCGTGTAAACATTCGTGATGTAGCTGTCATAATCCCCCTGCACTGTCGGCAGCTGTCCGTTGACAAAGGAGAAGTACGCACCATGCATCACGTCATCCGGCTGGGCGGCGTAGACACTGTAGCAGGCAACGGCTTCTGTCTCTCCTGCCGATATGGCTTCATTCATTTTCTGCACTTCTACATCGATCTGTTCCTCGGAAAACCAGCTCTTCATGCCCTGCTCCGTGACGGTGATCTCACCATCTTCCACACCGACCGTATAATTCGTCAGCACCGGATAGAAATAGTGGAAATGACCGGATATTTCGGATGTGCCGAAATTCACAATCTCCTCACAGTATTCGCTTGTGGAAACGACATACCTGCCGTCCTCTTCGGGCGTGAAGGTACAGCCGTTTTCCGCATGGGTCACGGTGCATTCCTGATTACTGCTGACGATCAAACCGAAATCGGCAGCATTCAGATCACGTGGAAAATGCACAGAACCATCCGCAACGGATGGCACAATCGGCTCGGTGAGGGCATGTGCTGTCAGGGGTGTGAGCGACAGCAGAAATGCGGCTGTCATTGCAATAAGTTTGTGTTTCATGATAAATCCTCCTGTTCAGATTTACATACAACTTTATGTATACCATTCAAGGAACTCATGGAAGAACATCTCATCCGCATAGTAGCCGTTCTCGATCAGCATGGTGACAAATGCCTGTACATCGGCATTGTCCAACCATGCACATTCACCGCCGAAGCGGCACAGCTCCACTGCATGATAACCGCCGTTTCCGTCAGGATACAATGCGTACAGATTTTCCTGCCCATAGTCCTCAATTCCAAAATCCCATGCTGTCATTTCCGTTTCCTCATACTGGGCGGCATTTTCAAGAAACGTCTGTGTTTCTGCCCTTTCCGCATCGGTCAGCCTGTCGGATGGTGTGACGTTCCCGATCATCGCAGGAGCAGCGGAAAGGCATTCCGCAATGTCCAGCTCCCATGAATTCCTGTCGCTTTCCTGCACATGCCAGAAGCCCTCGGAATCGAGTACTTCCACAAATGTCTTGCTCGTCCAACCGTCGATTTCATAGATCTGTTCATCCACGACCACCAGCATCGGCTCTGCGTTCTGGTTTCTCCGGAGAAGTTCACGCTTCATGACAGCAAGATCGAATGCGTCAATACTTCCGTCCTCGCACAGATCCGCATTCTGCGGTGCGTTGAGATTTCCTGTGGAGAGGAGATATTTCTGGAGCATGACAATATCCGTTACGGAGAATATGCCGTCCCCATTGCAGTCACCCATGAGCTTCGGGGCTTTCCGGTGGTGGAAAATACCATTTTCTACGGTCAGCAGATATTCTTCCTTGCCATCCACAACGACAGTCAGATCACCCTCCAGCGTTTCATCTGCATAAATCCTTGCCAGCTGCATCATGTCGGGACTACATGCTGTCAGGTCGCCGTTACAGGTGCTGGCGGTGGTAAATTGCGTTGTCAGATTTACAATCTCTTTTTCCAGAGCCTGCACTCTGGGTTCATTCGGCACAATGTCGGAGTAGAAGTGGTTCACACAGAAATAGGAATCCGTCCCGTATTCTGTGTAAACATTCGTGATGTAGCTGTCATAATCCCCCTGCACTGTCGGCAGCTGTCCATTGATAAAGGAGAAGTACGCACCATGCATCACGTCATCCGGCTGGGCGGCGTAGACACTGTAGCAGGCAATATTTTCATCGTTTCCGGCTTCTGCAATGGCTTCGCTGACCTGTTCCTCAGAATACCAGCTCTTATCGCCCCAGTGGTTCACACGGATTCCCTTGTCATCGGCGATCACCACATAATTATGCAGCATGGGATAGAAATAGTGGAAATGCCCCGATTCACCGTAGCTGACAATTTCCTCGCAGTAGCTCCGTGTCGAAACGACATACCAGCCGTCCTCCTCCGGTGTGAAGGTATAGCCGTCATTGTCGTGCACGGCGGTGGATTCCAGATTACTGCTCACAAGGAGGGAAAATTCACAGGGCAGATCCGGTTTGGGGAAATAGACAGAATCCTCGGAAATGATCGGTTCGATGGGATTGTCCATATCCACGGTTTCGTTAAAATTGCCGTCCTCTCCGACGGTGAGATTGAAGTAGAACTCCGTCCCATCGGAATCGTAGAGGGAATATTCCGTTCCAACAACATGAACGGAACCGGGGGAATTGGCGGTGATCAGGCAGTAGCTTCCAGCATAGATTTCCTCATAGGATACATCCTTTCCGAGATTGCCTGTCTTATAGGTCACGTCCGCTGTACCGCTGATCTCCCATTCCATTGTGTTAGGCGTGACAACACACCCCTCCCTCATCACTGGCAGTTCCCAATAGAGCAGCACCTGATTGTCGGAGAATGTAATGCCACCCGCTTCTTGAATTGCATCATAACTGGTGGTGTAGTCCTCCAGATTGGCCGGCTCTTCCGGTTCAACGACAATGACACTGCTGGCATGTGCTGTCATGGGTGTGAGGGACAGCAGGAATGCTGCTGTCATTGCAATGAGTCTGTGTTTCATGATAAATCCTCCTGTTCTTATGTTTCATTTGTGCTTTGTGCAAGCAGTTCTCTCTTCATCACCGCCAGATCAAACCCATCCACAGCACCGTCCCCTGTAAGGTCGGCGTTCTGGGGGGCGGTGAGATTTCCTGTGCAGAGAAGGTATTTCTGGAGCATCACGGCATCGGCAACTGTGAATTTGCCGTCGGCGTTCACGTCACCCATGAGCTGTTCCGTTCCGGTTCCGATGCCGGATGCATCAAAATGGAAATTCGCCCCGAGAAAATAGTCGTTCATCTGCATATCGTCATTCACTGCAACCGCCGCCCAGTCCGTCTGCGAACCGCCATAGTACACATCGGTGAGGGAAATATTCTGCCCGAACGCACCAAGACCGATTTCTGTGACGCTTGCCGGAAGATAGATCGCTGTCATTTTGGTGCATCCGTAGAAGGCTGCCTCGTCCACGAGTTGTATCGTTTCCGGCAGTTCCATTTGTTTGAGGGCTGTACAGTAGTAAAACGCCGAGCCTTCAATTGATGTAACTGTCTCGGGTATGGTGATCTCCTCCAGATTCACACAGGTGTAAAAAGCTGCCAGTCCGATCTTGTTCACGCTCTCCGGAATCGTATAGGCAGTACCTGTTTTCGCTGAAGGATAACAGAGAAGCTCCGTCTGTGCAAGATCGAACAGAACACCATCCACGGAAGAAAAGGCTGTGTTTCCCTCTTCCACATGGATTTCCGAAAGCTTGAAGCACTCGCAAAATGTGCGTTCTCCGATGGAGGTCACGGACTTGGGAATCGTGATCTCTGTCAGTTCCGTGCAGTTGACAAACGCATTTCTGCCGATGGTTTCCAGTTTTGGCGGCAGTTCCAGTGTTTCAAGCGATGAGCAGTACAGGAATGCTCCCATCTCAATCGTTTTCACGGAATCCGGCAGTGTAATAGATGTAAGTGAAGAACAGCTGGAGAAGGCACGTTCTCCGATCGTTTCGATGCAGTCCGGAATCGTGATGGCTGTCAGGGATTTGCAGCCGGAAAACGCATTGTCCCCGATGTCACGCACTTTCACGCCGTCAATTTTCTCCGGAATCTCCACGCTCACGACATCCTCTGCACAATCCAGAATCTCGACCCAACCGCCGTAATTGATATAGGTCAGGTCGCCGTAGGTCTGGCTTTTTGCCGCCGCTGCGGGCAGTCCTGCAATCGAACTGCCCATTGCAAGCACTGCGGCGGCGGTTAATATCCTCTTTCTCATTTCGCTTCCTCTTTTCTTAAATAACGTAATATGGAATATATTCGATGCTCTCGCCCGTCACTGCATCCAGAATATATTCCCCATCATGTCCGACATCCACGGCTCTGTAGGCAAGTCGGGGCGGGTTTTCTCCGATGGTATCCACATAGAGAATCAGCTCCGGTGTTTCCACATCAATGCAGGTGGGGATCACATCCAGCGGTGACAGAATTTCCTGTTCCAGATCGACCTGAGTGAAGAGCTTCGGATCGACCACGAAATTGACGGTATCGGTATTTCCAAGAACGGCAAAGACATTTGCATCACAATTGATGTTGCCGTAGCCGTGGAGGAGGATGTTCTTATAATAGATCGAGAACAGCTTGCCGTTATAGGAATCCGACAGCGGATGGTCGGGGTCATAGACAAAGGTAAAATCTGAAAAGTCCATTTCGGGGTATTGGTCAGAGAGCATCGTCCAGAGGGTTTCCCGATCCGCATCCGTCACTGCATCGTAATAGTCCATGATAACAGGCATATTTTCAGGTGTCTGTTCTGCATTCTTTTCAATCAGCAATTTCTTCATCACCGCAAGATCAAACCCATCCACAGCACCGTCCCCTGTAAGGTCGGCGTTCTGGGGGGCGGTGAGGGATTCCAGACCGAGCAGGTGCTTCCGGAGCATGACAACATCGGTAAGGGTGAATTTTCCATCGGCGTTGCAGTCGCCGGAAAGCGTGGGTGCATCCAGATTTGGCGGCAGAACGGTCATTTCCTCCGCACGGGTGAAGATGCCGTTTTCGACTTTCACATCAAACTGCCATTCGTCATTCACCGTAATCACCGCTTCACCATCTGAAACCGCCCTCACAATGGATAACGTCTGTATATCGTCCGTTGTCAGGCTGCTTGACACGCCCATCTGCATGCAGCAGTAGGCTACTGTGTTGTCGGAGGTGGTGACATCCGTGCCAAGAAGTCCGTCCGTATATCCGGAATTCAGGCAGAAATAGGACTGCACTCTGTTATAGCCATAGACTGTGGTGATGTATCGGTCAAAGTGTTCCGGCAGTTCTCCGTTGACATAAGAATAATAATCCCTGTCCTCCGCACAGGGCGTATCATCAAAACTGGTCTTGCCGTCACTGCTGCCCTCATAGCTGACGGAGATTTCGCCGTTTTCCACATCCGCAATGTAGGCATGCTTGTTTTTGTAGAGAATCATGGCGGTGAGTTCCTCATCCCCCACACATTCCTGTATCGTTTCTTCCAGCACGATCACATATCTGCCGTCCTCCTCGGGTGTGAACACATAGCCGAAGTCCGCATATTCAACAGAAGAGCGTGACTCCGAGCTGATGACGAAATCATTCTCCCCCATCAGGCTATGCTCCATAAAATAGACGGAATCGCCCTGTATCCGGTAATATTCCGGATACTCGGAGAGCATTGCCTTGTAGTCATCGAAATCTGTCGGATAGGTCGGCTCCTGTGCATGTACGGGAAGGGGCATGGTGCAGGTGCACAATGCTGCGAGAACGAAAGAAAGCTGTTTTTTGAATTTCATAATGATCCTCCTGTCAATTACGTTTTCTGCAAACCGCACCGCCCAGCAATGCGGTCAAGCCGGTAAGTGCAAATGCCATGATGCCGGAATCTTCGGTTTTCGGGGATGAGCCGGTGCTCTTGTTGGCGGCGGTTGTTTGGGTGGTTGTAGTTTCAGTGGTCGTGGTTTCGGTGGTCGTGGTTTCGGTGGTTTCAGGCATGTCCAGCGTGATGAACGGAATGCCGTATTCCTCCGCATAGAGCTGTGCGGTACTGTCAGCGTAGCCGGTGATGGTGAGATCCTCCATCAGCACTGCACCGCTTTCCGGTCGGTGATCCAGACTGCATCCGAGGGCACATTCACCGATCACTGCATCCGGATTCAGAATGGTGATATTGGTGTAGGGGCAGCAGACAAATGCCGCATCCCCGATCTCTGTGACATTTGCCGGAAGCACCAGTTCTCCGGATACCTCCAGAAAATAGCCGAACGCATAATCCCCGATCTTTGTGAGGGAATCCGGCAGTGTGATGGTTTCAAAGGTATCCATAGGGAATGCAGTATTGCCGACTTCGGTGATGCCCTCTGTGATGACAAGGTGTTTCAGGGTCGTGCCGCTTTCCTCCAGTACGTTTGTGACATCCGTCCACCATTGGGGGAAATCCTCCTCTGCCATTTCCAGCGGATTACCGGAAAGTCCCTCCAGTGCACCCTCTCCGGAAATTGTCAGCGTGTCGCCCTCAATCTTCCATGTGCAGTTGCCGCATTTGCCGGAAACAAGATCGGCATCGAGTGCCTTGAATGTGAAACCATTCGTTTCCGCATAGGTCTGTGCAGCGGTATTTTGATTTGCATATACCGTAAATTCCGCAATATCCGTAAAGTAAGATGCTGTCGGGCGTTCCTTGCGATATAGGGAGGCACCGGCTTCGGTCAATGTTTCGCTGTAGTCCATCTCCTCGCCGTTTGCAAGCACGGTCGCACTCACCGTTGCACCAAAGGCGTGTTCCCCGATGGAGGTCACACTGTCCGGAATGGTGATGGCAGATAGCGGCTGCGAACGGAACCAGTTGTTATAATCCGCATCTTCGATCGAAATCATGTCGGAAAACGCCACATCCCCGATCGTTGTCAGTCCCTCGGGGAGGATAAGATTGTCATCCGCAAAATTGCAGGAAAGGAATGCACCTTCGCCGATGGTTCTGAGATTCGCAGGAAATTTTGAAATCCGGAGATACTCCGTGCTGCTGATGCTGGAAAATGCAAAGGCATAATCACCAATCTCCGTGATACTATCAGAAAATACAATCTCCTCAACGCTTGCAAGATGCGAGAATGCAAAATTGCCAATACTTGTGATACCATCAGAAAATATCACTTTGGTAATGAAACCCTTGTAATCCTCCCATGGAGTCTGCTGGGTTTCCACAAAGAACGGTCCTTCACCTGTATCATCGTAGGCATCATAGTCGTACATATCCCCCGTACCCTCAATATACAGCGTGCCTGCATAGCTTGTTTCTCCCTCATATCTCCATGTCATGGAATCGCCGCATTTGCCGGAAACAAGATCGGCATCGAGTGCCTTGAACGTGAAACCATTCGTTTCCGCATAGGTCTGTGCGGCGGTGCGGGCGTTGCCGTATACGATGAATCCATCCATTGCGGTGAAGAAATTGCTGACGGGCTGTTCCTTGTAAAAAATCGCATCGGACAAAGCATTCAGCCATTCCAGAGCATCCCCCTCATAGGGTGCAGGCGTGCCGCCGAACGCATAATCTCCGATCGTTTCGACGGATTCGGGAATGGTCACGCTCCTCCATGCTGTTCTCTTCGGGAACACAAATGCCGCCATGCCGATGGATTTCAGGTTCTGCGGCAGTTCGAGATGCTCCGCAAAATACTGCTGTCCGAAAAACGCACCGTCACCGATGGATTCCAGTTCAGCGGGAAGCGGTTCATACTGTATCACTTCATATTCATTGAGCGACGTAAATGCGTAATCCCCGATATGCTTCAGGCTGTCCGTCCAATGCACCGTTTCCACATAATACAGACCGGAAAAGGCAAAATTGCCAATGCCCGTCACGCCCTCCTCGATCACGACGGAAGTGATGGTATCGGAATAGCGTTCCCACGGTCTTTCTTTGGTTTCCATCGGCTGCATACCGATGAATTCTTGGTCATAATTGTCATAGTCCTCCATATCCCCCGTGCCGCCGATGGTCAGTGTGCCGTCTGCGACCGTCCATGTCACACCGTCGCCGCATGTACCGGAAATGCTTTCCTCCGCTGATGCCGGAAGCATGGACGCTGCATTTGCGGACATGGCGAGCACTGCACTGAAAACAACTATCATTTTTCTGATGTTCATAGCCGATTCCTCCCTATTCTGTGATCTGGCTCTCCGCCAGAAGCTCCATTTTTGCAAGATCCTTGTACTGTGAAATCATTGTACAGATATGGCATCCATCATCCCAGATCAGGCGGCAGATGGAGTCAAGATTATCCTCATAGACCAGCAGTGCCGTCTTTCCAGCGATCGTGTAGTTCTTTGTCAGCGGCACCACATCCGGATCATAGCTGGCTGCGAAATACTCATACTGCTCCTGCATCACCAGATACTGCTGACCGGTTTCATCCACAAATGAATAATGCACGGAACGGTAGGGCTGATCGGCGTTGTACTCTCTCACATCCGTGAGCGTGAAGCCCTCCGCTGCAAAGGAATGTCCATGCTCCTCCACAGGGTCATTGCTTCCACGGACAAAGACGATCTGTCCGGAGCCGCCCGCAGTTGTCGGCTCTTCCATTTTGAAATAGCTCTCAAATTCGGATACTGCTATTTTTTCTCCGGTCTGACTCTGCATCAGAAGCTCCATAGCGGCAAGATCCCTGTATTCCGAATACATCACGCAGACATGGCAGCCGTCATCCCAGATCAGGCGGCAGAGTGCGGCAGGATCCTCCTGATAGATGAGAATGACGGATCTTCCGCCGAGCGTGTACTGCTTCATCAGCTCTCCCGAATCCGGATTGTAGTTGAACGAAAAATAGTCGTATTGGAACTGATTGACTGCATACTGCTGTCCCTTTTCATCCGTGAACGAATAATAGGTGGAACGGAATTCGTATTCTGCATTATAGTCCACCTTTCTGGTGAGTGTGAAGCCCTCCGCCCCGAAAGAATGGTCGTGCTCCTCCACTGCCCTGCTGCTTTCACGGGCATAGCGGATGGTGTAGTACGGGGCAGAAGCTGTCGGATCATCTATGACAAACTGACCGTTTGGCTCCGTGATCTGCACGGGCATTGTGGTTTCCGGCGTGGTTTCTGTTTCCGGTGGTGCGGTGGTTTCAGAGGTGGTTTCCGTGAGAGGGATCGTCACAGCGGAAGTTACTTCCGTGACTGCCTGCGATTCCGGCGGCGGTGCGGCGGTCGTTTCGGCGGTCGGCTCTGCAGTGCTTGTGGTTTCTGCGGAGGACTCGGAAACACCGGTCGCTGTGGTCGTTTCGGCAGACACAGCGGTTGTGGCAGTCGTTCCGGATTCCGTACTGTGCACGGCGGTCGTTGTGCCCTCGTCCGGCTCTGTTTGTGTGAATGTGGTTTCGCTCTCGTTGGTGGTGTCGGGAAGATCCTCCGTGGGCGGCATGTCCCCCATTTTCAGAATGAAAAGGAACACACCGATATAGGCAGCGGCAAAAACGGCATAGCCTCCGGCTCTGCGGAATCTGCCGGCTGTGCCGGTCTGTGTGCGGCATTCTGTGATCTCCATGCATTCACTGTCCGTGATGACAGCCCCCTGCATGCTTTCCTTGGTTTCGGCAAAGTACCGCTGATAGGTTTTCTGAAATACTTTCTCCATGTTCCACTGCGGAGGATACTGCTCCATAAGCCGGCTGGCTGTGGCGGCATCCGTCCGGTACAGTGACTGGATCTGATTCTGATGGTTCATGTCCTTCACCTCGCTATCCTGATATTCCTTCGTTGTTCAATAGTCGGCGTAATTTTTTCAGTGCACGGTTCAGACGCACTCTGACGGCAATGGGGGTCAGGTTCACCTGACGGGCGATGTCCTTGGATTTCCTCTGGTAGAAATACTTCATAATGAGGATCGTGCGATCCGGTTCCCCAAGTTCCTGTATTTTTTCGTACAGGATCCGGTGTTCCACGGCGGCTTCCACATCCTGTGCAATGTTTTCCTCGGAGGGAAGCTCTTCGGTTTCTTCGCATGCTCCGGAATGCTTTCCGGCGGCGGTGAGCTTCCGGAAATAATCAATTGCACGATGTCTGGCAACTGTACCGATATAGGCTTGCAGAGAACCGTCCTCGATCTCGCCGAAATGCAGGAACACCTGCAAAAACACATCACTGATGCATTCCTCGGCATCCTCCGGCGTACCGACAGTACGCAGCTGGTTCCATATGATCGTATAGACATAGCTCTGGTATTGCTGAAAAAGTGCTCTGAAACCATCTTCCTGTGATTCGCCGACCAGTGTTCGCAGTTCCTGATCGGTCATATGGTTTCTCCTTATGTTGCGTGGAAGGTGCCGGCTTTCATTTTTTTCGGCACTTTCCAGAAGCTGTAACTGTACTTCTATTATATACTAACGCATGCAGTTAGTAAAGTGTTACACAGGTTCTGGAAATATTTTTCAAAAATATTTCCAGCCTGAATAAGATGCAAAAATGACCCCCTGTATGTACAGGGGGCCGAGGGAGGTATGTTGGGTATCATTCATGATGGAAGAAGTAGGGCAGGCAGTCGTAGACATAGTGTCTGACAAAGCCCCACCAGTGCGTTGCGTCATTGGCTGTGAGGTAGTAGAAATTGCCCTTTGAGAAATCGCTGGTATAGGTGAAATGGCTGTCGTTCTTCATCGCCTCCATCTGCGGATTCATGTTTTCATAGGCAATGTCCTTTGTGCCCGTTGCACACATGATGAAATACTCATCCTTTTGCAGTCCGAGGCGGTCGATCTCCTTTGTCAGAGAGCCGACACCCTCCCAGTTGTCACCGGAAAGCGGCATCAGATAGCCGACCATATCCAGACTGTGGTTGCCCACGCACCATGCAGAAAGAGAGCCCATGGAGAACCCGCCGTAGGCACGGTGCATTCTGGAGGCGATCAGGTCAGCCTCCGAGGTGGACTTTGCATAGGTGGAATACTTGCCCTCTACAAACGGAATAACGCTCTGACGCAGTTCCTTGTAGAATGTCGCTGCTTCGCACTTGTTGAAAGTCGGAGTGACAACGATCATCGGCTCAATATCGCCGTTCATGATCATGTGGTCGAGCATATGATCGAGCTTGACATCATCGCTGAAAATGGTATTTTCGTTCTCACCGCCGCCGTGCATCAGGTAGAGAATATTGTACTGTTTGCTGGGATCGTAGTTGTACGGCAGGTAGACATTCAGCTTATTTGTGCCGTTGATGCCTTCATAGGTTTCGTTGATCACCTTGAGCCTCCGAAAAAAACTCTGTAAAAAATCAGTCAACTGTGGTATAATAAAAATAACACAGGAGGCTGATTTTTTATGGGAAGACGAAAAAGAGAACCAATGAGCGAGGGCAAGAAGAACATCATCGGGATGCTGCTGGAGGAGTACGACATCCGCAGTGCAAAGGACATCGAGGACGCTTTGAAAGACCTGCTCGGCGGCACGATCCAGGAGATGCTGGAGTCCGAAATGGATGAGCATCTGGGCTACAGTGCGTACGAGCGATCCGACAATCCCGACTAC
>JAFTQJ010000055.1 GCA_017462785.1 Oscillospiraceae bacterium
GAATTGAACCCATGATTCCGCCGTGAAAGGGCGGTGTCTTAACCTCTTGACCAACGGGCCATATGGTAGCGGCAGCAGGATTCGAACCAGCGACCAATCGGGTATGAACCGAGTACTCTAGCCAACTGAGCTATGCCGCCATTTTGCGTGTCACATAACTATTACATTATACCACTTTCCGCCCCCTTTGTCAAGCGATATGACGTAGAAACAATTTCTTGAAATTAGGTTGATTTTTGTGCATGTTGCTGATTAATATAATTGTGACTGCTCTATTCATTAACAAAATGTATATTTTCTGCCGTTTTTGCAAAATGGAAGATAAAAGCCCTTGACTTTTCCAAGGAAAAAGTGTATAATATAAAAAGGTAAATAGGGAAACTTATCTCACCGAATAGAAAGGATGCTGAACAATGAGAAGTTCTATTATGAAAAGAGCACTTGCTGTCTGTGTTGTCGCTGCGGTTGCAGGTATGACATTCGGATGCAGCAGCGGTAAGCAGAATGATACGACCACACCCAAGGAAACCATTTCTCTTGAAGATACCAAGCAGGAGCTGCAGTTCTTCTACAATGCCGGCGATTCCGTTGACTCCACTGAGGAGGCTTCTGAGGCTGGCGGCGAGGATTCTGCCCCTGAAACCAATGCTGAAACTCCGGCAGAGCCTGCAACTGAGATCATCACAGAAGTTGCAACAGAGTATGTTGCTGTGACCGATGCAGATGGTCAGGACGTGACCGAGGCTGGCGGTGCTGTACAGACTGAGGTTGTAACCGAAGTTGTAGCAACTGAGATCGTAACCGTTCCGGCAACAGAGGGCAATGCTGATACTCCGACCGAAGCACCGGCTCCGGAACATACCCCCTCCTATGATACATGTAAGGCTTACTGGCTGGATATGTCCCAGATGGGCGACTTCGTTTTTGACGGCGAATTCCTCGTTCTGGAATTTGAGATCAATGAGAATGTACCGGACGGCAGCTATCCCGTTACAATTGCTACCACTGACATCGGCAACTGGGATCTGGAAACTCCCGTTCCGGAGTGCATCAACGGCGAAGTAACTGTTGGCAATGCACAGGCAGGTGAGCAGATGAAGCCCACCACCGGCGAGTTCGCTCTGACGGTC
Source organism: Oscillospiraceae bacterium (assembly GCA_017462785.1). Taxonomy (GTDB): domain Bacteria; phylum Bacillota; class Clostridia; order Oscillospirales; family Ruminococcaceae; genus UBA3855. The sequence continues at coordinate 1,131 of JAFTQJ010000055.1, forward strand.
AACAATGCAGCCGGCAAGCCTGGCGATACTGTGAAGGTGCCGATCGACATCTCCAACAACCCCGGCTTCTGCGGTTTTATCATCGACATTCAGTATGATGCAGCGGCACTCACGATCGTGGACTCCTACGGTGGTGCTGACTTTGATAAAGCTGTTAACGTTGTAAAGTAATTTGGTTTTTGAATTGACACAGCAATGGCTCTCCGGAAACGGTGAGTCATTGTTATATTATCATTGGCAGGTGAAAACATGAATCAGATCCTGATCGTTTCTGAACACGATGAAATCAGCACTGCGATCGAGCAGATGCTTACACCCGAATTCCGTTTTGTGCAGGACAATCCGGATTATATTCTGATTGCGGCAAGGTCGGAATTCTCATTTCTTTTTACAATGAAAGAGAAGATGCAGCAGGAATTCCAGCAGACCCCCATGCTGTTCCTGTGGATCGAGGAAAGCTGTATGCACATTCTTTCGTGCAGCAATCTCCAGTATATGGACGGCAGAACGATTCCGAAAACAGGGGAGAGCCTGCTTGCCTACCTGACGAATGCCTTTTCCGCTGTGCATGCCAATTCACCGGCTCAGACACAGAAGCTGACAGAGATCCAGACGGGAATGCGGAATCATTTTCCGAAGGAACGTCAGGGTGCACTGAAAGTGGAATATGACAATTTCACGAGTATCTTTGAGTTTGTCGAACAGCTTGCCAGCCGTTCCGGTCAGTATGTGCAGATGCTTCTGTTGTCACTCGTTCCGTCCGGTTTGTCCGCTGATGAAAGCGTCGGGGAATTCCGGCTTGCAAGGGAACTGCTGACGGAGGCAGTCCAGCAGACCCTGCGGAAGAATGATGTCCTGACGGGATGCAGTGAATCTCAGATGCTTGTCCTGCTGATGGATGCGGACGATGACGGCGGACATTTTGCCGCCAACAGGATCTGCAATACATTCTTCGGTCTGTATGACGGCAATGCCTATACCCTGTACTACGATGTCAAGCCCGTGGGGAATCAATCATAGCAAATCAAAAAAGCAGATGCACCGGACGTGCATCTGCTTTTTTGTGTGATATTGCATCAGAAGCTTTCACTGACAACCAGTTCGGAAAGGGGCTTGCGGTCAGCGTCATGACGCTCCGAAGATTTCAGCGGCTCATCCGGATAGCCGAACACTGTCAGGTTGACCGGCTCAAAGCCCTCGGGAATGGAGAATGCCTCACGCACGACATCCGGCTTGAAACGGCAGATCCAGAGGGAAGCCAGACCGAGATCCGCAGCTTCGAGTACCATATGCGTGCTGACGATGGATGCATCAATGTCGGAGATCACCTTGCCGTCAAAGGAACGGTGCCATGTATTCTCCACATCCGCACAGATGAGAACGGCAAGCGGTGCATCATAAAAATTGGCTGCGTCCTTCAGCTTGTGCAGGCTTTCCTCACTCTGGAGCACCAGCAGTTTGAATGCCTGTGCATTCTTTCCGGTTGGTGCAACTCGTGCAGCCTCCAGAATTTTCTCCAGCTTTTCCGGCTCCACCTTACGGTCAGTGTATTTGCGTGTGGAGCATCTTTTCTTTGCGAGTTCCAGAAATTCCATAGTATTCTTCCTTTCTTGATGGTGCATCAGATCAGCGGTGCACTGTTTTTCTTTTTCATCAGACGGATATCCGATCCGACAAAATGCATGCATTCATACACCGCAAACAGACGGGAAACAATGCGTTCTTCATAGCGTCTGCGGATGGACATAAGGTCAAGGTTGGTGTTGATGATGGTCGGTAGACCACGGTTGATGCGGGTATTGATGATGTTGTAGATCGTGGAGATATAGAACGGCGTATCGAATTCCGTGCCGAGGTCATCGAGGATCAGGAGATCCACATGGAGCAGGAGATAGAGCGTATCCATCTCAGAATGCTCACGCCCGAAATGCTCCCGTTCCACCTGCTGGAGCAGGTTGATGATGGAGTCATAAATGACCTCATAGCCCTTGGAAATCACCTCGGCGGCAATGGAAAGCGAAAGATGGGTCTTTCCGAGTCCCGTCCTGCCGTAGAACAGCAGGCTCGGGGAGGAGGGCGTGAATTCCGCCGCATATCGTCTGCATGCCTGCAAGATCTGCTGCATCGTCTGGAAACAGTCCCGTCCCTGTTCATCCAGTTTTCCCCGGTAATACTCCAGAGAAAACTGGTCAAAGCTCGCCAGTGTCAGCTGTGCATATTCATTCATCCGGCTGATGCCGAACGAAGCGATCAGCTTTTTCAGGCAGTCGCAGTAACCGCCGTCCGCATAGCCCGTATCCTGACAGTGCTCACAGGTGTAGTGCATATCCAGATAATCCTCCGGAAAGCCGTGTGCCTTGAGCAGGGAAGCGGAGATCTGCTGTGCTTCAAGATTCTGCCGCTTGAGCGTTTCCAGACGTTCAGCGATGTTCTCGCCGCTTTGCAGGGTATCGAGAATTTTGGTTGCCGTCTGTGCAAGCTGGCGGTTGATCTCTGCGATCTGCGGAATTCTGGCATCCACCTCCCTGTATCGCCGGTCATTTTCAGATTTGGCATGCAGCCGGCGTGAAGCCACCGTCTGCAATGCTTTCTGAAAGATCTGTTCATTCATTGCTTACTCCTTTCTGAAGCGGTTCACAACGCTCAGATATTCATCCAGTTCAGCGGAATCCTGTGCAGCGGCAGAGGATCGTGCAGCAGCGGAAGAAGAACGCAGCTTCTGTGCCTGCTCAGGTGTCGTGATTCCCTGTGCCGCCCATTTTTCGAGGATGGTATTGATATATTTGAAATTCAGCTTTTCGATGCTCTCGATCGTGATCTCATAGGCGTATTGCAGCAGCTCCATGGAGTAGCCTGCTGTACGCCAGCCCTCTATGTATTTTTTCTGCTGGGTGGTCGGTGCGTGCTGCATCTCGAACATCTTGCGGATCTGTGAGAGGTAGCTGTGCTCTGCATTGAGCCGCTTGATCTCTGCATCCGCCTGTTCATGTGTCGTGATGTCACGCTCCATCCAGCTGATGGCGATGGACTCGGCATAGGACATGCTGATCTTGTCAATGGAAACGCAGTAGCCCAGCAGGAGGAGGATCACCTCGCTCCGCATGCCCAGATAGCTGTGGATCCAGATCAGCGAACGCTGTTCCATATGGTTGAGCAGTCTGCCGAACACCTTTTCTGTACAAACGAACAGGTCCTTCAGTTCCTGCGACTGTTCCAGAGAATGTGCGATCTCCGAGGGGTCGAGTTTGATCTCCTTGCTTCCACGCTGCACCCTGCTCTGTACCGGCGGTGCAGCAGCAGGCTCCGCTGCTGCGGACGGTGCAAAGTCAAACTGCGGCTTGGTGTCCGCTGTGCCAGATGACTGGAGGATATTCGCCTGCACCCAGAATTGCACCGCTTCATCCGCCTGTTCCTCGCTGATGCCGAAGTATGCAGCAAGCTTTGCAGTATCCTGCACCTGTCCGGCATTGCGGAGCAGATAGAGCAGTACTTTGAGCTGGGTTTCTGAGGCAAGCCTGATAAAATGATCGGTCACTGCGGTCGGAACTGCAAAGACATTTCCCCAGCATCCGAAATTCACCTGATATTCCATGCTTACTCCTTTATGGTCGTTTCGATCACCTGACCGGATGATGCCGGAGGTTCCGGTGTTTTTGCAGCAGGTTCTTCCGTCTGCTCCGCTTCTGTCTGGAATTTGCGGCTGCAAATGATGGATGCCAGCCGCAGTGCGGAGTGGATGATCATTGCAATACCGATCAGCCGGATCGTGGTTTCAATAATGGTGACGGGACGGGTAATGACATACACACCGATCGCCGCACCTGCTGTGCAGAGGAGCAGTCCGATCCACCAGAGGGGATTGACACGACGCAGCATGAAATTATTGTACATGCCGGCGGCGGAGCTTGTCAGCAGCCATGCACCGAAGAAGATCGGAATCAGGAATTTCAGCAGCGTCGGGACGATGCCGAACAGTGCACCTGCGACCATGAACACGATACTGTAAACGCAGATGATATGTGTCTTGCGTCCCTTGACCAGATAATAGATCAGAATTCCCACACCGCCGAGTGCCAGCAAAGTACCGATAACAATGCAGATCAGCTCCAGAATATCGGGCTTTGCCGTGAACAGGATACCTGAGATGAGTGTGAGTATCGTCAGAAGATTTGCATTCAGCAGATCCTTGATTTCAAAGCGTTTGATGACTCTTTTTGCCATAGTGTTCTCCCTTCCTTTTATACAAGATGCAGGATGTACCGCAGCCGGAACCGCTTGCTGCGTGATGCGTCACGGTCAATGCCCATTGCCAGCAGCTTTGCTGTCTGCTGCATCAGCCGCACTTCCTCTTCCGAGATCGTATGCCGGCTGTACTTTGCTTTTGCGGCAATGCTCACCACATCCTCAAAACTCCATTTCTTCAGATAGCTGCCGCAGACTGCGGATGCGTTTTCAGCAGCCTGTGCAGTGCTCTGCGGACTCATATCCGCACCGCAGAATGCAAGCAGTCTGCATATGTATTCGTAGATGCAGCCGACCGCCTTTGTCGTATCCGATTGACAGAACAGTGCATTCCTCCGGCGGATCGCCAGCACACGGAGGAAATGGAATGCTCCGACGATCAGCCCGATGAGCAGAAATGCTCCGAGCACATAGAGCACGAACCGCAGACTGCCGTTTCCTGCTGCCGGAGGCTGAGCCGGCAGACCGCTGATGGTTTCCTGTGTGGTTTCCGGCTCCATGGTGGGCTGTACATACGATGTCACAATGGAGGTCACTGTTTCAATAACCGGCTCCGTTGCAGGCTCTGTTTCCGGTACAAGCGGCTGTGAAGCCTCTGTAAATGTAAATTCAAACGGGATCCAGCCCCATCCGTCAATGTACAGCTCGATCCATGCGTGTGCATTGCTGTCGAGGATCTCCATGGAGTAGACCTCCTCGCCGTCAAGCTCGATCTTTTGCAGAAGCGGCATTTCAGCAGGATCCACCATATACCCTTCGCAGTAACGAGCCGGAATGCCCGCCATTCTTGCCAGCAGAACACCGGCACTTGCATAGTGCATGCAGTAGCCTTTCTGGTTCTTCAGAAGAAAGAACTCCACAAAATCCTCAGTCGGCGGCGTTCTGCCGGGAGCGAGTGTGTAGACCATATCACGGCACACCGTTTCACGCAGCTCCTGCATGAATGCAATCGTTTCCGATGCGGATGCTGTGTAGCCGCTGAAGCTGTCCAGCATGAAGGAATAGCGTTCACGGACGTTCCGCATTGCCTGTGTATCCGGCACCTGCAAATCAAGCTGCGTTACATAATCCTTGTAGCCATAACGGCAAAGCAGGGCAGCTTCCAGCATCGGTGCTGTCACATTTCCCGCACTTTCATTCATTGATGTAACCGACAATGCCGGAAGATTTTCATAGTCAAAGAGATCACGGAATGTATCCTGGTTCTGCGGACGGCAGTTCTGGTACTGTACCTGATCGGGCATCAGCCATTCCTGACCGGTGTTGAGCAGGACGGCTTCAAAATCCTGATTCTGTACGATCCGGTAGGAGGGGGCGAAAGCAGAAAAACGATTGTCACGCAGACACTGCAAGTCCTCCTGTTCCCGAAAACCATAAGGAACGCATTTGCTGAGGGTATCCGTCACATTATGGAAAGTAATCGTAATATCCTCTCCTCCGGTCGGGTAGAACTGCCAGTACAGGAACTCCTGCGGATAATAATTCAGAGTATCGAACACACGGAATACATCAGCACTGTAGACCGATTCCTCCGGCAGACACCAGCTATTATCGGTATAGACCTCACCGATCCGGTGTTTCAGGTAGATCCGTCCCTCCGGCAGTTCCGAGAGGGTCAGACCGGAAAGCGTGATCTCATCAAATTCCCGTTTTTCTTCATCACCCAGCGTCACGACAAGGCGGTCATTTTCCGGCTTGTTTGTCAGGAGGTTCTGCCACAGATCCGCAGAGCCTTCAAAGTCCCCTGCCATGAGCGAGGCGATGCATTTCTGCATATTCCGCCGGAGTACCTTGACCTCCTCACTCCGCTGGTAGCCCGTCAGGTACACGACCTGCTGGATCACAAGGCAGAGAGCCATGATGCCTGCAAGCATCCGGATTCCGGTCTGCTCCGTCACCATGAACCGCATACTGCTCACGGGAAAAAAGGTGTTCTCCCTGCGGAGAAAGCTGTTCTGCCCCTTTCCGTGGTAGGTTCCGGAATTGGAGAGATGCACCGCCGCCATGCTGAACCAGAACGCCAGCAGGAGCATTGCAGCGAAGCGATTGGCAGGAACACCGAAATAGAACCCGATCTCCACGAAGGGGAAGGTTGCGATCAGACTGAGAAACAAATTCTGGAAATGCAGGACTGCATAGCAGAGCATGTACAGGATCGGCAGGAAAATGAAAATCAGGAAAACTGTCACACAGTAGGTCTGCGGCAGCTCGTCTGAAACCGCAAAGCGTTCCCATTCCGTCATGTAGATCACCTTGCAGATGGTGTTGATCAGATGGACAAATCCGATGCTGAAGGCTTTCCGGAACAGATAGAGGAGCAGGGCATAGACTGCCAGAAGTGCAGTCCTGACACCTGCCAGCTTTCCGGAATAATGTGCCAGCAAAGCACAGCCGGCGAATTCCGCTGTGAGAAATCCGATCAGAACCGGCAGATGGCACTGCGGCTGGAACATGGAAAGAAATGTCCAGATACTGCTCAGTGCACCGCAGACAGCGAGCACGAACAAGTGCAGGGAATTTCGCACATGGTTGCGGTTCTGTACTGCCATGGAGAGTGTGTTTTCGATCCGGATGCCGGTCGTATGTGGTTGGTTGTTTTGCTTCATAACATACCTCAAATGAATAATTGCTCAATGTCCTCCTGCAACCTGCCGGAGTGCACCCGTATCACAGCGGTCTGTTCCACTTCCGCAGCAATCTGCTCTGGATCCTCTTCCTGTGAGCAGATATGCAGGAGGTTTTTCTGGTTGGCAGTCAGCCGCCGGTCAACGATTTCAAGCAGCGTGTGCGGCAGCTGGTTGGTGATGCAGGTCAGGGAGGAATAGCGTTCCTCGGACACTGCATCCATCAGCTCCTGCACATCCAGCTCCATACTGCTGATCGTTTCATACAGCGAACGAAAGACCTCCGTCAGCTGACCAGTCGATTCGGGCAGATACTGCATGAGTGTCTGCTTCTGCCCATCGTACCAGACGATCACGGGGGAGAGCTGTTCATCGAGCATCCGGCACACGATGGAATAGAACAGTGTCAGAAAGGTTTCCGCTTTCTGGATGCGTACCTGCATGCTCTCTTTTGCCGGACTGCTGTAATTGAGCAGGAGGAGTACGGATTTATGAATGGGCGTGCTGAATTCCTTCACATAGAGCTTGTCCATTTTGGTGCTGAGCTTCCAGTGAATGCGGCTGACCTGATCCCCTGCACTGTATTCGTGGAATCCGAAGATCTGCGAGGGATCATCACCGGCATGATCTCCGAATGCATCCCCGTCCGGAAAGAACACCGGCTCTGAGCCGCTGGTGATGGGGAGGGGAACGCATTTCGGCAGTACGAGCACGGAGCATTTTTTCTGCCGTATGGTCAGATTGGTATGGAACAGATGCAGATAATCCAGCACACTGACTTTCTTCAATGTAATTTCCATTGCACCGCAGTACTCCGCATGTACATAGAACGTGATCTTTGTCAGATTGGATGCCTGAAGCGGAAACCGCAGACGCAGTTTTTCTTTTCCGGTGCCGAACGAGTGCTGTAATATCACTGTTGCCTGTGCCTGTGGAAATGCAAGCGGAGAACGGTTCCTGACGGAGATCGTCACAGGAATGGACTCTCCTGCTGCACAGTTGTCATTGTCACAGGTCAGCACGGCATTGCTGCTGCATCGGAGAATGAGCAGGAGAATACCGAGGAGCAGCGGAACGATCAGGGCACACAGCAGCATGATCAATGCGAATGTGTCAATGTACAGCACATAGAACAATGCCAGTGCCGCCAGAAACACCAGATAAATCAGCTTGACTCTGATCATATCAGTGCTCCGGCTCCGGTACCGGAACCTTGTCGAGGATCTCCCGCACGATCTGTTCCGGTTTGCGTGTTTCGTCCATCTGGTTACGGAGGAGCAGTCTGTGACAGAACACATCACTGCACACATAGATCACATCATCCGGCAGCAGATAGTCCCTGCCCTGTGCATAGGCACAAGCCTTTGCCATCTGCATCAATGCCAGAGAGCCTCGGGGACTGATGCCCAGCCGGATATGCGGATGGTTTCTGGTTGCGTTCGTCAGTGCGACAATGTAGCGGTAGATCACATCACTGACATAGACTGCCTCCACCTCACGCCGCATGCGTTCAATGGTCCGTGCATCGGCAGCAGGCTGAATGTCATCCAGCGGATTATGCCCCTGTCTTGCCATCAGCAGTGCGATCTCACTGTTCTCATCCGGATAACCGAGCGTCAGCCGGATCAGAAAACGGTCAAGCTGGGATTCTGGCAGCTTCTGTGTGCCGACACAGGTGATCGGGTTTTGTGTTGCAATCACGATATGCGGAGAGGGCAGGGGATGGGTCACGCCGTCAATGGTCACGGCTCCCTCCTCCATCAGCTCCAGCAGTGCGGACTGCGTTTTGCTGGAGGTGCGGTTGATCTCGTCCGCCAGCAGGAGGTTGCAGAATGCAGCACCCTTTTTAAAAGTAAAAGCATTTGCAGATTGATCAAACAATGTGAAGCCCGTCACATCAGAGGGCAGCACATCCGGTGTGAACTGAATTCGCTTGGTGGTCAGCGACAGCGTTCTGGACAATGCAAGAGCGAGCGTTGTTTTTCCGACACCCGGAATATCCTCCAGCAGAATATGACCGCCGGCGAGAATGGCAAGGAGCACCTTGCAGATACGGGCATCCTTTCCATTGACCGCCTTGCGGATCTCCAGCAGCATCTGCTTGAAAGCGGCATTGCGGATCACGATGCGTTCTTTTTTTTCTGTATGCTGAGTTGAAAGCTCCATCTGATTCCATCGTTCCTTTCATGGTCTTGCAGCGTCTGCACGGCAGTACAGCTGCACTTCTATTATAACATTTTTCCCACCTGAATGCAAGTGGATGGAAGATATTTGTCCCCTGCATTTGCATTGCTGTAAATGAGCAGCCCCCATGACGAACCATACAGTTCATCATGGGGGTTGTTTTGGATTGGACACTTACTGCATCAGGGGAAGAATGATGAATCCGAGGAGCACGGCGGCTGCAAGGATCAGCACAAGGATCCGCATTGCAGTGCTTTTTTTCTTAGGCTGAAGCTTCTGTTTCATCAGCACACACCTCCTAATCCATGTGGACTGTAAAGCCGGTTGAAACGGGTGCAGTCTGTTCGGGTGCTGCTTCTGTTTCGCTGACGGGAGCTTCCTGTCCGCTTTCGCCTTCAACTACGCCGGATTCTGCATTTTCGCCCGTTCCGGTCGTTTCTGTGGACGTTTCCTTGTCACGGAGGTAATCCCACACACTTGTTGTTGCAGTGGTCTGGGCAATCACGGAAGCGAAAGCTTCCCCCTCTTCCTTGTCCCTGCTTTTCTGATTGATGCGGTTGATACTGTTGATGGAGTGGATGGAAATACCGATGATCGCAAACATCGCAAGCAGTGCCCCTGCAATCGAAACGATGCGGATCATGTCCTTATCACCTTTCATTTGCATTCCTCCTCTTACATAAAGTAATGGGCATCTTCCTCAGTATACGGCACATTATCACCCTCAAGACGGATCATCCATGCAGTGATGTTTTCCTCCGTCACAATGAACTCCTGATTCTGATCAATGCTCGGCAGAAGATCAGAGGTCTCAGCAGTACTTGCAATGATCGTTTCACCGTCAATTGCAGAAATATCGGCCCAGAGCAGCTCTTTTCCATAGCCGCATTGATCACGCATTTCCGGAGAAAGCGTAAATTCCAGTCTGACCGCTGCCTGTGCGATCGGAGCGGATGCGGAGAGTGCTGCATAGGCTTTCCGGAGCTGCGGAACTGTTTCCTTGGCAAGGTGGATCCGGCGGACGAGATTACTATGTACATAGGGGAATTCCACATCCTGCCCCTTTGCCATCGGCTCAAAGTCCGTCAGAAGCACTGCTTCCTCCTCTTCCGTCAGAACCGCAAGGATACCGGCAGGAAGAGTACGCTCCACCCTTGCAGCAAAAGAGTCGGGCATGGTCGGAAGGAACTTGTCAGGATTTGTCCATGTAACGATGCACTCCTCACCATGCACACGCAGACCGCTGATGGGTTTCATCTCATCCTCAAGCATGGACTGTTCCATGCAGGTGCAGCCGATAAAATGGAGAATATCTGCAAAATAACCGAAATTCTCACGGTTTGCACCAACGATCTCCAGCTCACGCAGACCGGCGGTACACAGTCCGAGTGTTGTGATCCAGACCTCATCGCTGTCATCCGTGCCGTTGATGGAAAGGCTGAACAGATCGGACGGTGAAACGGCATTCCGGCAGCTTCCTGCAAATTTCACCCATCTTGCAGGATACATTTTCTGTGTGATCAGGTCGATCACACCGAGCATGTCGGGCAGGAGTGTGTGCAGCAGATGCATTGCCAGATGGCAGGAAAGACGGGGATCATCGCTGTACTCCATATGAAGCAGCAGGTGTTTGCTGGAATCGGCAATGGCTTCACGGGTCGCCTCGTCCATATCATAACAGGGACGTGCATGGATCGGCTCTTCGGTTTCAAGCGATATCAGGCATACTTCGTAAATTCTGTCCTCAAAGCGGAATGTCAGATAGCAGACCGTATTTTCCTCAACACTGTGGGAAAGCACCTCTATTTCTTTGGAGAGATTGCCGAGGTTCTGCATCAGCTCTTCCATTTCAGGGAGCTGACCGGATTCCGGAACCGCTGCAAGGGTGCTGTTCATTTTCGCTGCAAGTCCGTGCAGCGGACGGTTGGCAGGGCTTTCGCTGATGTCTGCGGTATCCGCAGAAGCGAGCTTTGTTTCGAGGATCGACATATAATAGTTGCTGCCGTTACGCTGGTCAAGGAGCAGGCTCTGCTGCTTGGCGATGTCATAGAAATAGGCGGTCAGCTCCTTCACACGGTACCCCTCTTCTGCACGATGCAGCGGCAGAGGCTTGAGCAGGACGCTTTCTGCGAATTCAGTTTCCTTTTCGATGCATTGCAGCAGACGGTATGCACCCCTTGCAAAGCACATCCGCATCATGGGGTTTCTGCACTGGACAAAATGCTCCACATTGTTCTTGAAGATCTTCCAGCCCGTGCGAGGTTCCACCGCACTGTACAGCTCCAGAAGATAGCCGCTCTCTGCAAGGAATTCGGGTTCATTGTCGGTGTAGCGTGCACAGAGCTTTCCATAATAGGCTGCCTCTTCCAGATCGCCCTTGTAGAGGTAGAATCTGGTCAGTGCACCGTAGGAAACATGGGGCACCTCGCCGCAGTACTTGCTTCCGTCAAGAATGGGGGCTGCTACACGCAGAGCCTCCGCTTCGTTGCCGAAATCCAGAGCCATTGACATGTCATGATGGATCTCACAGGCTTCACAGTCACTGTTGGCATCACGCTTGCAGTCGTGGAACGCCTGATAGGCGGTTTTGGATGCATTCACATCAAAGGGCAGGTAGAACAGGCTTTTCTTCATGTAGTAGACACGCAGGGAAAAGCCATATTTCTGACAGCGTTCCTTGTAATCTTCATAGTACTTCTCGATTTCTTCTCGGGAGATCTGGTAGTAATCCGTCATGTTTTCGAGGATCCACTTATAGGCGAGCATGACATCATCATAGGTGTCGTCCTCCTGCTCCGGATGCTCATCGAACACCTGAAGCAGCTCGGGGAACATCAGGATCGCCTTGAAATTATCGTCGTGGAAAATGGATTCTTTGACATATTCAAAACGGAAATAGATACGCCAGTAATGTGCCGCAGATGCATCCGCCTCTGCGATCGCATTTTTCATGATCTCCATACGGGGTGTGCCGTGCTCGGCACTGCGGATCTGTTCGATCCACTGATCAGCCTGAAACATGGGAAATTCCTCCTTATTCTGTACGGCAGGTCAGACTGCCGGATATTCGTTTTGCAGCATGTTCATAAAGTCATCCGTGCCGTTTCTGGCATCGAATTTCTGTGCAAGCTCCTTTGCTGCCGCTTCAAAATGTGCCCTCAGTGCAGGAATGTCCATTTCCTGCAATCCGCTGTCCTTTGGCAGTGCACAGCCATCCGGTAAAACAGCGTGGTCGGGCAGTGCACGGAAAAGGTGATAGGCTCCGATCGCAAAATACATCCGGAGCAGAGGACTTCTGGATTTGGCATAATGTTCATGGTTTTTGACAAAGAGCCTCAGTCCATGCTCCGGCTCCGTCATGCCGTAGAGAGCCAACAGGGTACCGAGAATGTCAAGATAGTAGGGGTCCCCGTCCGAACGACGCTCCGCATGCTTGGCGTGTTCCATTGCCTTTGCATATTCCCCACGATCCAGATAGAAGCGGATGAAGAAATGATGGGTCGCCTGCGGCAGTGCATTGGAGGTCAGCTCTTCGGAGAAGATCGGTTCTGCGGCTTTCAGGGCTTTTTCTTCCTCGCCGATGGAGAGGTAGTACATCGCCTGCTGATCATGGTACAGAGCCTTGCCGTCCGAAATATCATCCAGCGGTGCATCCAGAAAGCGGTAGAAGTCCGCTGCGGCAATGCCCTTGTCGCAGTGCATGTAGAACAAACAGCGTTTCATGTGGTAGATGCTCAGGCTGTGCCCACGTTCGAGCAGCCGTCTTTTGAACAGCCTGAAATAACTGTCGATCTCCGCTTTGGAGATCTGCGGAAATTCCGGTGCACACTCCACGATCCACTTGAATGCGACCATCATGGAGTGGTCGTACTGGGGTATGTTCCGGATCCTCTCATTTTCATCGAAGAGTGCCAGAAGCTCCGGAAAAATAATCATTGCATAGTAGCGGTCGCCGCTGAAAATGGATTCCTGCAGCATGCCGTACCGGAGTACAAACCTCGGGATCAGTTCATTGCGTTCATCCGCCTGCTGGATCGCATTGCGGAAAGCGTTCAGACGTGGTGCACCACGTTCAATATCGACGATCTCTCCAATGATTTTCTCAAGCTCATTCATCTCCAAGCCCCCATTCTATCAGCCGGATCAGGTGGGAATTGAGCAGAGCCATCTCACCGCCACGCATCGGAAATCTGCCGGTCAGCAGTGCCTGCACATAGAGGATCTCAAGGCAGGCTCTCAGTTTTTCGGGATTCTCAAGCCCGATCAGCTTCTGGATGAGTGCATTGCTGCAATTGACATACAGTACAGCACGATAGTCCTCTATTTCCTCGGCAAAGGAGTCCAGCATACTTGCAAAAAGGCTGTGGGAATGCTCCTTGGAATGCTGAATATCCCTCATAATCTGAGCATTTTCATCCAGCATGTAGAACACCGGCAGCGATGCCGGAGAAAAGCTTTTCAGCTGGACATCGCAGTCATGCTCCTGAAAGATCTCTTTTGCGGTTTTCAGAAAAGCGGCAGCATCCGTCATGGTTTGGGTACTTGGCTCTTCTAAGAATTCCTCGAAGGAAACAAGCTGCAAGGGATAGAGGATCAGCTCCTCATGCTGTTCGGAGAGCTTCCGCAGAAGTCCGGTATCATGCACATAGCAGGCGTTGACAAGAAGCTGGTTCTGTGCAAGCATGAGTGCTCCGGTGCGGTGGAACTGGTTCATATCGGCAGTATAGCTGATCGGCTCATGACGGGTCATCAGCTCTCTTCCGCTCATGCGTCCCATATTGGTTTCAAAATCCAGAAAGGGCATGAAGGTGCGGAAAAAGACATCATCCTCCGCTGCCATGGATTTGATGGCGAGAAAATGCACATCAATGATCCGCTGAAGGAGCTGCGGATTCTTATGGGAGAGGGAGAGCAGATAGCCGGAAATGCATTCATTCAGCTCCTCCCTTGCCTGTTCGAGTACCTCATCCTCATAGAAATTTTCTCTGGAAGCTGTGGGACGGAGCTGGGAGGTGTTCAGGAAACACCGCAGGAAAAAAGACCACTTCGGGAGAATGGCAGAGCCGTCCTCCGTCAGGAGCATGTTTTTCAGATAGATGCGGTGGGAATTCTTGGCATGCATGGAAACTGCGTGCGGCATGATGAATGCAGCTCCGCTGAACAAGCCGGATTTGGATTCCAGCGGTATGTAATCCATAAAGTCACTCTCAAAGATCTGCTGTCCGAGCTGCATCACGCTGTCATGTGCTCCGCTGCCGGTGGTCCGATGCCATTCGTTGATGCGGCAGGAGCTGTGATCTCTTCCATGCATCATGACCGGAAACGGGAGGGGCAGACCGTAATAGCGGACAAGATCCATCACATGCACCTCGTTGAAATAATGCTCACAGCCCTTTTTTGCCTTGATGCAGATCTTGGTGCCGATCTCCACATCCTCACCGGCGGGCGTAATGCTGTAAGTGCCGTCCGGCTTTCCACGGAAGCAGTAGGCCTGCTGCGGCTGCTTGGCAGAGCGTGTCCAAAGCTCGATCTCATCCGTCACCATAAAGCAGGAAAGCATGCCGATGCCAAATCTTCCGATATAGTCCTCCAGAATTTTTCCGGTCTGGAGGTCACGCTTGGAGGACTGCCCGATCACTGCCAGAAACCGGTGGATCTCCTCCTCGGTCAGTCCCACGCCGTTGTCCTTGAAAATGAGCTGGTCCGCCGGTGTGGAGATCAGCTCACCCGTTTGGGGGGTTCTGACTGCCATTCCGCCGGAAAGATAAATGTCGATCCTGCCCTCGGAAAACTGCGGATCATGGAGCTGTCTGCCGCTGATGGCATCCGTACCGTTCTGAAGCAGCTCACGGATGAATACATCCGGACTGCTGTACAAATGATTTGCAAGAATGTCAATCATGCCTCCGAGATTGACTTTAAAAACAAAAGGTTCTTCCATATGTATTACCTCTCTGGTATCAAAAGTACTTCACCCTATTATCATAACATATACAGCCGGAAATTGCAAGTAAAATCCATAAGAAATACAAAAATCTGCCCTGCACAGAGCAGGGCAGACGGGTGTGCTGGATCATCCGAACAGACGGAAACGGCGTTTCTTATAGAAGGGCTTGGTTTTCTCTGCAACACTCCTGCCGAAATCCTCCTGATAGGAAACAAATTCAATATCCATGCCCTTGGCAAGCGGAATGGTTTTATCTGCAATCGCCCTGTAAAGCTCCTTGAGGGGACAGGATGCATCCAGCACCATCAGGTAGCTCGGACGGGGTTCATTGTCCTTGACGATCATCCGCAGATAGGCGGCATTGACCTTCTTATTCTCTTTGAGCAGCTCGGCTGCGGCATCCATCAGCTCCTGTGCATCCTCATTGACAGCTGTAATGCGGATCTGTGTGTCGCCGTCCATTGTGATCTTTCTTGCGGGGAGCTGGAGTGTTCCGTTGGAAGCCTGCTCCACTGCATGCAGCATTTCCTGATCCAGTACGATGTTCACACCGAACGGATTGACAACGATGCCGTCCACGTTCTCGATGAGCACCTTCATATCATGGAAGCCGACCTTCTTATACTCGCACTGCTGGTTTTTATCATAACGGCGAAGCTCCGGCCAGTCCGTGAAGAACATCATGAGCCGTGTACCATCCTCTTTTCGCAGCATGGGAAGTACCGGACCGCCCTCCTGCATCTGGATGGGGGTGATGTAGGAAGCTTTGTACAGCTCCTGCAGCATTGCAAGCTCATCCTGTGTATCTGCACGGCGGCAGCTGACTTGCTGGTAAAAATAATGTGCTTTTGCAAGCAGATGCGGATTCATGACGATCCGCTGTGCATGCTCCGGACTATGTCCCTCCAGTTCATCGAGCATTTCAACGAGGCTGACTGCGATCAGCTGCTGTCCGCTGTCAATGAACAGTGCAGTCACGCCCGTACGCATCAGATCACCGAGCAGGAGCATTCTATGGGGTGCCTTGTTTTCGGCAATGGTGATGTCAATGTTCTTTTGCAGCATGTCCTCCTGAAATTTGTCAGCAAACGCCTTTTCCGAAAAGAGATAGGCTGCATATTCACCGTGCTCCATACCGGTATAATAGTTCCTTGTCACCGGTGAGAATGCTGTCCAGAGAATGTCCTGTGTACGGATCGCATTCAGGATCTCAGCATAGATCTGGTCGCTGCCGTCCGTTTGCAGGAGCTGTTTGATAAGCATTTGTATATTCTGCATGATACCACGCCTTTCTGATCGTTATTTCATTGTTACCATTATACCACATTTTACAATTCTCGTCAAGCATGCAGTGAAAAAGCAGGGGAGTATTCATAAAAATGCACCCCGAAGGGCATTGCTGCCTTTCGGGGTGCGGCGTTATTTTGTCAATCAAACCGGAAGAGAAGAAATGATCTTGATGACGAATTTGAGAATGTTCAGTGCATCAGCAGAGGTCGGGGAACCGTCATTATCCACATCCGCATTGGCTGCACCGAGCTGCGAGAGCTTTTCACCGCACATCAGGTTCTTGTTCAGTGTGAGTACATCGGAAATGCTCACAGAACCATCACAGTTAACATCACCATAAGTGATCTCAACGCCGTCGCTGGCAGGCTCCGTTTCCGTTGTTTCTGTTGTTTCTGTTTCTGTCGGCGGAAGTGTTGTTTCCTCCGTCGGCGGCTCTGTTGTCGGTTCGGTAGTTTCATTGCCGCTGCCGAAATCGAACGGGCTTACGATCTCGCTTGCTGCCGCTGCAACAGCATCCGCTGCGGATGCATCGCCGCCGTATCTGCTTGCAAGACCTGCGATTGCCAGTGCATAACAGCCGTTATAGTCCAGTGCAGGCTCTGTGAACTGGTACTGCTCTGTGTCATCGGAGTAATTACCGCTGGAATCCGGACCGCCGATCAGACCGCCGTAGAGCGTGTAGGTGCAGGAGGACTTGTTCGGATTTGCTGCACGATGGTGAATATGTGTCGGCCAGGAAGTGCCGTAACCACTCAGGAAGCTGTAGCCGAGGGGGTTGTTGCCGAGGATATAGTCCATCTGGTACTTTGCAGCCTCCACATAGCTGTTGTCATTGGTAATATCTGCAATATGCAGTGCCAGCATCTGGAGAGCACAGTTGTAACGGGATGCACCCCAGCCTGCTGCGTTGTACTTGTTGGTCGTCAGACCGCCCTGCTTGTTCAGAGAGGACTTCATTTCTTCCAGATAGGTATTCTGCTCATAGCCAACCTCTGCAAGCAGTGCAGCGTAGCCGCTCCATACCTTATCCCATGAGTACATCCAGCCGTCATACTGATCGTTGTTATAGCAGCCCTGACCGGTCAGCTTGTAGGTGGGGGTATAGGAAGAGGGGAGAGTGCCGCCGTTATTGGCGATCGCACACCAAAGCTCACTCCATGCGATGTCATCCGTCTGGCTGCCGGAAGCGTACATGCTGCCAACGCCGTCATAGGTTGCCTGCGGATACTTCTTGGTGAATTCTGCCAGTGCATTTGCATACTTCAGGCACTCTGCGGAATATGCCGGATCCTTGTCCTTGAATGCAAGAGCCGTTGTTGCAAGAGAAGCTGCCATCTGTCCGGAAGCATCTGCGGACGGATGGGAGGAATCTGCCCAATAGGTGGTACGGTTCATTGTCTGGCTCTCCGGTGCGGACCATGTGCTGTGATCCTCGCCCTCGGATGCGACCTGATAGCAGAATGCAATGACATCATCATTGTCATCGAGATAAGTGACCTTCATGAAATAATCACATGCATGACGCAGGATGTACAGCAGGTGATCCTCACAGCCGCTGTCGATATAAGCCTCCGGATAGGTATAGTAAGACCAGCCGAGGCTTGCAGTGGAGAAGCCCATTGTCATGGAGAATTTGATGTGGTCGCCGGTATCATGGTAGCCGCCGGAAACGTCCACTGTGGATGAA
The DNA here is from genome assembly GCA_017462785.1 of Oscillospiraceae bacterium. GTDB lineage: Bacteria > Bacillota > Clostridia > Oscillospirales > Ruminococcaceae > UBA3855. Next base: position 19,105 of record JAFTQJ010000055.1, read on the forward strand.
CCGCCGTTCTGTGCCATGATCGCACTCTTGGATGCACCGGAAAGACCCTGTGCACTGTCCAGAGATGCAGTTTCATCGTAGGTATGACAGTTGCCACGCCATGTCAGGCAGTTGTCGTCCACCTCGCTGCCGCACTGATTGGCATCGAAGAAATACAGGGACAGCTCCAGTGCCTCAGCATAGTTGTAATCAGCCGCAGATGCAGTCACATCCGGCTCTGCGGAAAACTGTACTGCCGCTGTACCGGTCAGCATTGCCGCACACATCACACTTGCAAGCAGACGTTTTCCAAGTTTCTTTTCATGTTTCATACACGATCTTCCTCCTTAAAAAAGATAAATATCATTCACTTTATACAAACAACCTGCATCTTTGCAGGCTGTAGTATTCTTACATAGCATTTTATTGAACAAATCTAACCATATTATAGCATATTTCATGCCGTAATTCAATGATATTTTAACATCATCCTCTTTTTTCGTCGCTTTGCACAAAACGACAGATGTACAATTGGTATAAACAGAGAGAACCACAATCACGAAAAGAGGGCGATTCCGGATGTTGAACATTGTTATTTCACGACAATAATATACAACTTGTATACAAAACAAGACGGGATTCAGCATAGAAAAGACAGAAAACGCAACAAAATCACATTGACAAAGAGGACAAAGTATGTTATAATGTATGAGGTTTTCGTACAGAAGTGATATTTTCAGGGCAAAACAGGCTTTGCGTCGCAGCCTGACTGCGTCATTTTGCACCTGCTGATTGGTTCTGTGCATTTGCCGGCTTCCAAAGAGATGCAAATACTGGGGGGAGTTGCATTACAAACGAATGAAAAGGAGATGTAGTCACCAATGAACCTGAAAAAAATGATGGCATGCTGTACATCCGTACTGCTTCTGCAGTCCGTTTGCCTGCTTACGAAAACGTTTGCGGCAGAGGTTGCTGATGGTCTGGACGATCCGGAGAGATTCCGTCATGTCCAATCCGGAGCGATCCTTTCCAAAGCAGTCCCTGTGTCCTCGGACGAGCTGACACACAATGGCTGTTTCAACGACGATTATGTAATGATCGAGGGTATTGACGTTTCCAAATACCAGCCGTCCATAGATTGGGAATCACTGGCGGAGGATGGTGTGGATTTTGCGATCATCCGACTTGGATTCCGAGGCTATGGAGAAGCCGGTGCTCTGGTCATGGACAACTATTACCGCAGTCATATGGAGGGTGCAAAGGCAGCCGGCATTGACACGGGCGTTTATTTCTTCACGCAGGCGATCACGCCGGAAGAGGCTGTGGAGGAAGCGAACTTTGTTCTGGAAGTATTGCAGGGCATTGAGCTTGAAGTGCCGGTCTATCTGGATGTTGAGTCCATTTCTGCAGAGGGAAGAATGGAAGCAGCAAATCTGACACCGGATCAGCTGACAGAGAATCTGAAGGCATTCTGTTCTACGATCGAGAATGCCGGCTATGAGGCGGGCGTTTATGCCAATATGTACTGGCTCAATAACAAAATGAATGCAGCAGAGCTTGAAAACGATTATTCCATTTGGCTTGCAAACTACACAAATCAGACCGTATATGAGGGTGCCTATGACATCTGGCAGTACACCAATATCGGTACATATGCAGGCATTGAGGGTTGTGTGGACAAGAATATCTGGTACTCCAGAAAGGTGGAATATGCTGAGGAAGATCTTCTGCTCAGAGTGCTCACTCCCATGACTCCTGAGCACGTCGGCGACGGTAAAATGACATACACCTCGTCCGATGAAAGCATTGCTCTGGTTGACAGAAATGGCTGTATTACGCCGCTTGAAAACGGAACCGTTACGATCACAGCGACCTCCAGCAATGGTACGTCCGATTCGATTGAGGTTACGATCGATGCAGTTCCGCAGCTCACACTCCACCAGAATCTGCTCATTTTCAATGAGCTTGGAGCAGGGGAGCAGCTTAACGTGTTCGGCACAGAGTATCTGATCTACTGGTCCTCCAGTGATGAAAGCGTGGTTTCCGTCACAGAGAATGGTTATGCTGAATCCGTGGGCTACGGTACAGCGACCATCACCGTAAGAGATATTTTCGGCAATCAATCCGACTGCACCGTATTTGTTACTGATAAGGAGATCAGAACCGGCGACTGCAATGTGGACGGCAAGATCAATGCAATGGATGCGGCAACAGTACTGACCTATGCAGCTACCAGCGGTGCAAGTGCAAGCGAAGGCATTTCCGACATGGTGCTTACGATCTACGATATCAACATGGATGGTGCCATTGATGCGATGGATGCCAGCGAGATCCTGTTCCTGAGTGCGAACAACGGAACCGGCTCAGTCGGATAATCGTACATAGAAAAAGCTTCCGGATCGGAAGCTTTTTTATTTTGTTCCGGAGTTGCAGAACTGCAAAAAAAGAAAGCCTCTCAATAACGAGAAGCTTTCAATAGATTGGCGGAGAGTCAGGGATTTGAACCCTGGGTTCTTTATTAGAGAACACGAAATTTCGAGTTTCGCACCTTCGACCACTCGGACAACTCTCCAACTACTTTATTATAGCATACTTTCAGAGAAAAATCAAGCCCTGCACAAGAAAAATTTGAGAAAATTCATCCAGAGTGCTCTATTCCCTTTTTCTTATATCTAAAGTTGCACAAAATAACTATTTGGTGTATGTTTCAAAAAAAATCAAAATGGCCTCCCTCCAATCGTCAAAAAAAGCTTTCCCATTGCTGAGAAAGCTTTTTTGAATCAACCATTGTTATTATTCTTCTGCTGTGCCTGCACCTGTCGTCTGGAGATGGATGCAGTCTGGGAAGCAGCCTGCTGGTTGGACTTGCGGATCTTGTCCAGCTTTGCCTTACGCTGCTGTACATCCTGAAGACTTGTAGAAAAGAATGCTTCAGCCTCCTTGAAACGCTTGCTGACATAGGTGTCCGTTGCATTCTTGATAGCATCGGATTCGCTCTTTGCGTTGTTCACAAGCTCCGCAGCATACTTCTTTGCCTCACGGATGATTGCCTCTTCGGACATCAGCTGCTTTGCACGTTCTTCTGCCTGACGCACGATCAGCTCTGCCTTTGCCTCAGCCTCTTTCAGGATGCGGTCACGGTCATATTCAACCATCTTGGCATGCTTGATTTCCTGCGGTACATTCAGACGTACATCATTGATCAGCTCTCTGAGTCTTTCGCCGTCAATAATGGACTTATGGGATGCAAACGGGACGTTGCCTGCTTTGTCCAGCAGCTCGTCCATATCATCCAGAATTTCATCAATACTCATTTGTGTTCCTCCTTTACAAGCCGGCTCTGAATTGTTTCAAGAATGCACGCAGGTACGAACGGACTGATGTCACCGCCGAAATACGCCACCTGCTTGACTACGCTGGAGCTGAGATACATGTTCTCCTTGCTGGTCGTCAGGAAAACGGTTTCGGCATTTTCGTAGAGCACCTTATTGGTCAGTGCCATCTGGAATTCATACTCAAAATCCGTTACAGCCCGCAGACCCTTTACAATTGCGACCGCCTTTACATTTTTGACATAATCTACCAGTAAACCATCCAGAATATCAATTACAACATTATCCAGATGTGCTGTAGCCTCAGCGATCATCATCATCCGCTCTGTTGCGGTGAAGCTTGCTGTGCTTTTATTGGCATTGGTCGAGATCAGCACGATCACTTTATCAAAGAGCATGGATGCACGAGTAATGATGTCCAGATGTCCAAGTGTGACCGGATCAAAGCTGCCCGGACAAACGGCGATTCTTCTCATTCCGACTCCTCCTCTTCAAAAGCATATACTGACACTACTATTTTACCATAAAAATAGTTCTTTTGCAACCTTAAATTTGAAATTTTTTCCGGCATTTCCAAATCTTTTTCATGTTCGCAGATGATTTTTCCGTTTTTCTTCAGTTTTTTGACCAGACCCGGCAGAATTTCCTGCAAAATGTCCTTGCGGTAGGGCGGATCAAGGAAAATAAAATCAAAAAACGCATCGGGACAGAGTGCAAAAAAATGCTCAGATTCCTTCTGGTAGACCTGTGCCCTGCTCTGCATGCCTGTTTTTTCCAGATTTTCCTTGATGATCCGGATCGACTGCGGAGAATGATCCACAAACACCGCCTGTTTTGCACCACGGCTCAGAGCTTCAATTCCAAGCTGACCGCTGCCAGCGAACAGATCCAGCACTGTGGAGCCGGAAATATCGAACTGAATGGAAGAAAACATGCCCTCCTTGACACGCTCCGTGGTCGGACGCACATCCAGACCCTCCAACGTTTTCAGGCGTATTCCCTTTGCAGTACCGGTAATAACTCTCATACTGATTCCTCCACTTCCCCATCCATATCAGGATCGGGGCTTTCATATTGATGCAGATAGGCATACAGACGTTCCGCAGTTTTTCGGGGAATTCCCGCTGCTGCAAGCGTCGTGATGTCTGCTTTCTGCAATGCCGCTTTGGTTTTGAAGTGCAGCATCAGCTTCTGTGCGAGCTTCTCCCCGATACCTTCGACCTGCGTCAGCTCGGAGGAAAAGCTGCGTTTTTTGTGCTTACTGTGCATGAATGCAACGGAATAACGGTGCACCTCATCCTGAATGCGTGTGAGCAGATGAAAGGCATTCTGTGTGCCGGACACACTGATCTCTCCCCCGCCCGTTGCGATCGCCCTCGTGCGGTGCTTGCTGTCCTTTACCATGCCATACAGTGCAATGTCCGGTGCAAGCTCCTTTACAATGGGGGCAACTGCATTCACATGTCCCCTGCCGCCGTCAAGCAGGATCAGGTCGGGTTTGCGTGAAAAGCCCTCATCGCTGCCATCGTGCAGATGGGAAAGCCGTCTGCGGATGACCTCCTGCATGCAGGCGTAATCATTCTGCAAAAAAGATTCCTTGATGGTAAACCGCTTGTACGCCTTTTTCAGAGGTCTGCCGTTTTCAAATACGACCATGCCGGCAACCATGGATTCGGAAGCGAGATTGGAAATATCGTAGGCTTCGATATAGTTCGGAACCTGCGGCATTCCCAGCAGCTTTCCCAGAGCCTCCACAGCGAGCAGTTCCTTGCCGGTACGGTTGGTATGCACAGCAATGTGCTCCACAGCATTCTGCTTGGACATCCGTACAAGCTGTACGCCGTTTCCCCGCTGCGGAACATAGAGCTTCACTTTGAAGCCTGCCTGAGCAGAAAACAGCTCTGCCAGCAGTTCCATATCCGGAACGGGCGTTTCCAGCAGAATGACCTTGGGGAGATCCGTCCTGCCGTGATAAAACTGTGCCAGAAAAGCCTCCATTCCGGCATCATCCGCATGGTCGGAAAAATGGAAGGTCTGCTTATCATGCAGCCTGCCGTCACGGTACATGAGCACGGAAATGCACAGCTCTTCCTGACTTTCCGCCGCCGCCAGCACATCGGCATCACGGAACTGGTTATCAATGATCTTCTGGGACTGCCCTGCTTTCTGAATGGCTCGGATCCTGTCACGGAGAATGGCGGCACGCTCAAAATCAAGGGATTCCGCTGCACGTTCCATCTCCTGCTCCATACGTTCGACGGATGCGTTGCTGCCGCTTCGGATATAGGATACCGCCTGTTCAATGATCTCGGCATATTGTTCCTGTGAGATATTTCCCTGGCAAAGCCCCATACAGCGTTTGATGTGGTAATTCAGACAGGGGCGGCTCCGGCGGAACATCTGCGGAAACTTCTTCTGACAGGTCGGCAGTCGAAAGACGGAGTTGACCTCCTCCACCGTCGATTTGGTGACAAAGCCGCCAGTGTACGGTCCGATGTATGTCCCCTCCCCTGCTTTCTGTTTTTCGGCTGTAATTCGGGGAAAAGCTTCATCAGAAATCTTAATGTAGTGATAACCCTTGTCGTCTTTGAGCAAAATATTGTAATGCGGCTTATGCTGCTTGATCAGACTGCATTCAAGCAGCAGAGCCTCATATTCCGAGTCGGTCACAATGAAATCATAATCCCAGACATGGGATACCATTTTCGCAACCTTCGGGGTATGGTCAGCAGATACCCGAAAGTAGCTGCTGACACGTTTTTTCAGGTTTTTGGCTTTGCCGATATAAATGATGCCGCCCTTCTCGTCCTTCATCAGGTAGACACCCGGCGAAGAGGTCAGCTGTCCTGTTTTTTCTCGAAGATAAGGCAATCTTTCATTCATAGCTTCACCTATCAGAGATTGGATCAAACTCATAGATCATCAAAAAAAGTACTCTTGAATTTCTGTTCCCGTGCCCTGTCACCGTGGCAGTCCACCATGATCCGTTCCTGTGAATGCAGGAAACGCAGAATGGAGAACAGCACGACATAGGCAATGGAGTTGGCAAAAAGGCTGATATAGACGTTCATTTTGAAGATCGTGCCGAACATGCCCATCAGGATGATGGTCACAGCGAGAACGATCGCCACTTCCAATGCGGTATTCTTCGGCTCCAATGAAAGATAGGTGAAGCAGATCACCGCTGAGAAAATGGAATGCCCGATATTCAGAGCCATGGAATTGGACTGGTAGAACGGGATGCGTTCGGCATTGAAGTCCATGATCATAATGACGACTTCTGTGATGAGATAAATCAGCATCGCCGCTTTCATGATATAACGGTGACGGACAATTTTCCAGAAATACAGAAGCGAAAGGAGCATCATGCCAAAACCGCCGACCTCGATCGCATACGCCGCAATTTCCAGCAGAACCACTTCATTCTGGTAACGCTTGATCAGCCAGTAATAGAGCAGGCATACGAACGTGAACACCAGAAAAAGGATGTTGGCGTATTGCCCGAACTGAAAGCACCGTTTGAGTTTCGGATGCATAAAGCACCTCTCTTACTTTGCCTGAAGGGCACGCTGTCCGATATCCTTGCGATAATGTACCTTTTCAAAGGAAATCTGCTCCACGCTCTTGTACGCCTGTGTGAGGGCATTCTGGAGCGTATCCGCAGTAGCGGTCACACCGAGCACTCTGCCGCCGGCAGTGAGGAATTCACCGTCTGCATACTTTGTACCTGCGTGGTATACGAATGCACCGGCTGTCTGACCCTTGTCGTCCATACCGGAGATCACCTTGCCGCTTTCGTACTTTACCGGATAGCCGCCGCTTGCCATGACAACGCAAGCTGCACTTTCCTGCTTCCATACGATGTCAAGATCTGCAAGATTGCCCTTGTAGGTTGCTTCCATAATATCCACGAGATCGGTATCCAGCAGGGGCAGAACCACCTGTGTTTCGGGATCACCGAAACGGCAGTTGTACTCGATCACCTTCGGACCATTCGGAGTCAGCATCAGACCGAAATAGAGGCATCCGGTGAACGGTCTGCCCTCAGCTGCCATCGCTGCAATGGTGGGCTTGAAGATGGTTTCCATACAAATATCGGCAATTTCCTTTGTGTAATAGGGATTCGGTGCAACCGTACCCATACCGCCGGTGTTCAGACCCTCGTCACCATCAAGTGCACGCTTGTGATCCATGGAAGAGATCATCGGCACAACGGTCTTGCCGTCCGTGAAGGACAGCACGGAAACTTCAGGACCTGTGAGGAATTCTTCGACAACAATGCGTGTGCTGCTGTCGCCGAACTGCTTTTCGTCGATCATGGAAACAACGGCATCCACAGCCTCCTGCTCATTCTGTGCGAGGATAACGCCCTTGCCGAGTGCCAGACCATCCGCCTTGATGACGGTCGGATAGGTGTTCTGTTCCTTAATATATGCAATTGCAGACGCACTATCCGTGAACACTTCATAGCCGCCTGTGGGAATATTGTACTTCTTCATCAGATCCTTGGAGAAGATCTTGCTGCCTTCGATGATAGCGGCATTCTTCTTCGGACCGAATGTCATAAAGCCCTCTGCCTGCATCGCATCGACCATGCCGAGTACGAGCGGATCATCGGGGGCAACTACAACGAGATCGGGCTGGATCTCCTTGGCAAGTGCAACCATACCGTCAATGTCGGTTGCCTTGACATCGCAGCACTTGGCATAGCGGGAAATACCGCCGTTGCCGGGTGCACAGTAAATCTCTGTGGTACGGGGGCTTTCTGCAAGCTTCATGATGATCGCATGCTCTCTGCCGCCGCCGCCAACTACTAAAATCTTCATGGGGGATGTGTCCTCCTTTATTGATATCTTTTTGTGATGAGTGAATCCGTATCAAACGGAAAATGGAACGAACCGGCAATTACACTTTCCTCCCATTCCCCTTCGGAATTACGCATATAGGTGAAGGAATACACCAGTCCGTCGATCTGCCTGTCCATGCCGCATTTGCATTCCCAGTCTGCTACGGTAATGATGGGCTTGATGATGCCATCCGCATTCTTGAAGCGGTGGTAGTCAATCAGCGTCAAAGCACCGCAGAACAGAAGAAATGCAAGATTCAGGGCGAATACGGCAGCAACGATTTTCCAGAGCCACTTGTATTTTTTCATGCTGCACCTCACAGACTGAACCGATGTGTTTTCATCTCATCCAGAAATTCATCTGAAATGGGGAATCCTGCGGCATCGCCGATCACACTGTCCATGCCGCAGAACGGGCACAATGCTGTTTCGCCGCCGTCCGTCCAGTCCTCCGGCTGTAATACCGAGGGCTTGAAAATCTCGCCGCACTGATAGCATCCGCAAAGATCGCTTTTCCGCAGCTGCGTGCGGTTATGCCGGCAGTTCTGATGTGCCAGCACAAGGTCGGTTTTCTGATACACAGGATTCACCTCTTTCATAAAATATAAAAACTATGATAGCTATGATCCCGCTTGCGAAGCAAAAGGAATCATGCGGTAAGCTGCACCATCGTCGCAAGTCGGGAACTCTCCTCCTCGGAGTATCCCCCCATGCGTAACGCCTGCACAGGCTCTGTGCTTAGTGATGGAACAGACGAATGCCTGTAAACGCCATTGCAATGCCGTACTTGTTGCAAGTTTCAATGACATTGTCATCACGGATGGAACCGCCGGGTTCTGCGATGTACGCAACGCCGGACTTCTTTGCACGCTCGATGTTGTCGCCGAACGGGAAGAATGCGTCAGAACCGAGGCATACGTCCGTATTCTTTGCAAGCCAAGCCTTCTTTTCTTCTGCGGTGAATACTTCCGGCTTCACCTTGAAAATTCTCTGCCATTCGCCCTCACGCAGTACGTCCTCGTACTCGTCGCCGATGTATACATCAATTGCATTGTCACGGTCTGCACGGCGGATGTCATCCACAAACTTGAGACCCATTACCTGCGGAGACTGACGCAGCCACCAGTTGTCTGCCTTCTGTCCTGCAAGGCGTGTGCAGTGGATTCTGGACTGCTGACCTGCACCGATGCCGATTGCCTGACCGTCCTTGACGTAGCAAACGGAGTTGGACTGTGTGTACTTCAGCGTGATCAGGGAGATCAGGAGGTCATCCATCTTGTCCGCCGGAATTTCCTTGTTCTCTGTCACGATATTGGAGAGCAGTTCCTTGTTGATGTCGAGTTCGTTTCTGCCCTGCTCAAAGGTTACGCCGTAAACCTGCTTGGTTTCGATCGGATTGGGCTTGTAGTTTTCGTCGATCTTCAGAATGCAGTATGTACCCTTTCTCTTGGACTTGAGGATCTCCAGAGCCTCTTCGTCATAATCGGGAGCAATGACACCATCGGATACTTCACGCTGGATCATCTTTGCGGTGCAAACGTCAACCTTGTCGGAGAGTGCGATGAAATCGCCGTAGGAGGACATTCTGTCCGCACCTCTTGCTCTTGCATAGGCACTTGCCAGCGGAGAAAGTTCGCCCAGATCATCCACCCAGTAGATCTTCTTCAGATCATCGGACAGCGGTCTGCCGATGGCTGCACCTGCCGGAGATACATGCTTGAAGGATGTTGCTGCACACATACCGGTTGCAGCCTTGAGTTCCTTGACCAGCTGCCAGCCGTTGAGGGCATCGAGCAGGTTGATGTAACCAGGCTTGCCGCAGAGCACCTCAATCGGCAGCTCTGTGCCGTCAGCCATGTACACTCTGGACGGCTTCTGATTCGGGTTGCAGCCGTATTTTAAAAGCATTTCATTTGCCATTGTTTTTTCCTCCTGAAAAACTGTTTTTATTTTGTATACTTGTTGATGATCTTGGAAGTCGCCTTGCCGGTTTCGATGTCGATGTAGCGAACAAACAGGGAAACCTTGTTGTCCTCATTCAGTGCATCCCAAAGGTTTGCAGCGAATTCATCCATATTGTTCGGGATGGTCACCTTCTTCGGCTCACCCTCGAAGCTCGGCAGCGGATTGCCGTCACCCATGTAGGTGTGGATGAAATGACCGAAGCCGTTGATAGGGTTTGTGTAGGAATAGGTGAAACGCTCGCAGCAGTCGGGGTTGCCGTCTGCGGACTTGAGAATGGACATTGCATAGTTGTATGTGCCGTTTTCCACATGCATGATACCGGAAATACGAGGTGTGTAGTTGGGGGCATCGTCCTCATACTCACGGGTACGCAGGGACTGTTCAAAGGTCTGCTGCTCGTCCATCAGCTCATAGATGGTATCGGTCTGGTCGCCGTTGGTGACGATGGTCTTGTTGCCCAGCACTCTGACCGGTGCATAGATGATGAGGTGGGGATCGGTCAGCTTGGACGGGTCAGCCGCTTCCGTTCTGATGCCGTCAGCGGTTTCAGTGAATACACGGTTGCGGGAATTCACACTTCTGCCCATGATGAAATACGCCGTCACAGCGGACTTGCCATCCTCGGACTTGCCGATGACAATGCCTCTGCCGGGGTAGGAATTGCTTCTCAGTTCTTCATAAATGTCCAGTGTTTTCATAGCAGATTCTCCTTTGGTCAATGTAGGTTCAAGGTCGGTTCTCCCCTGCTGTACTCCCCTCCTTGTCAGCGGATCCGGAGCACAAACGAGGATTATTCGCCCTTGTAATCAATATAAGCTTTGTTGTCCTTGACAGTCAGACGCTCCTCACAGAACAGGCTGACAGCTTCGGGCAGGATCTTCCATTCTGCCTGCTCCATCACACGTTTTTGCAGGATTTCAGGGGTGTCATTGTTCTGCACCTCCACTGCTTTCTGGAGGATGATCGGGCCGCCGTCACAGATCTCGTTTACGAAATGCACGGTTGCACCGGTCAGCTTCACACCCTTTTCGAGTGCCTTTTCATGCACATGCAGTCCGTAGAAGCCGTCACCGCAGAAGGACGGGATCAGGGACGGATGCACGTTGATGATCTGATTCTTGTATGCCTGAATGATGCTCTTGTCCAGAATCGTCATGAATCCGGCAAGCACGATCAGGTCTGCATATTCCTCATACAATGCCTCGTGCAGTGCTTTGCTGTAGGATGCATTGTCCGCATAATCCTTTCTGGGGATCACACGGGTGGGAATGTCGTTATTCTTTGCTCGTGTCAGTGCATAGGCATCCGCCTTTGAGGAGATCACACAGCTGATTCTGCCGCCACGGATGTCACCGCGCTTCTGTGCGTCAATCAGTGCCTGAAGATTCGTGCCGCCTCCGGACACGAGAACTACGATATTTTTCATGCTTTTCACACTCCTGTGCATCGCTTATCAGCAGAGGATAACGCCCTCTTCAGACTCAACCAGCTCGCCGAGGATGTATGCGTCCTCCCCTGCTGCTCTCAGGATCTCAACAGCACGGTCAGCATCTTCCTTAGCAACGGAAACCATCATGCCGACACCCATGTTGAAGGTGTTGTACATGTCACGCTCCGGAATATGACCTGTTCTTGCCAGCAGTTCAAAAATCGGGAGAACCTGAACGTTCTTCTTTTCGATCTTAGCAGACAGACCCTTCGGGAGGGATCTCGGAATATTCTCATAGAAGCCGCCGCCGGTGATATGGGAAACAGCCTTGACAGTCACGGACTCCATGAGCTTCAGAACGGACTTCACATAGATCTTGGTGGGGGTCAGCAGGCATTCGCCGAGTGTCATGCCCAGCTCATCGAAATAGGTCATCAGATTTGCCTGATTCACATCGAACACCTTACGAACCAGAGAGAAGCCGTTGGAATGTACGCCGCTGGACTTGAGTGCGATCAGTACATCGCCTGCCTTCTGGGAATCGGGGTTCACGATCTTCTTCTTATCGACAACGCCCACGGAGAAGCCAGCCAGATCATACTCGTCGATCGGATAGAAGCCGGGCATTTCCGCAGTTTCACCGCCTACCAGAGCACAGCCGGACTGCACACAGCCCTCTGCAATACCGGAAACAATGGTTGCGATCTTTTCAGGATAGTTCTTGCCGACTGCAATATAGTCGAGGAAGAACAGGGGCTTTGCACCGCAGCAGATGATGTCATTTACACACATTGCCACGCAGTCGATACCAACAGTATCATGCTTGTCCATGAGGAATGCGATCTTCAGCTTTGTGCCGACACCGTCCGTACCGGATACGAAAACGGGCTTTTCAATGCCGGTCAGATCCGGCTCAAACAGACCGCCGAAGCCGCCGATACCGGACAGAACGCCGGCTGTATTGGTCTTAGCAATGTGCTCACGCATCAGCTTGACTGCTTCATAACCGGCTGTTACGTCAACGCCGGCTTCCTTGTAGCTTTCAGAAAAACTTTTCATGAGTTACCTCCTGTGATGCCTATGGCATCTGTATTTTTATCAGAAGTGCTATGGTAGCACTTCAAGGAATACGGCAAAACGCCGTATTCCCTGAGAAATTACGAATTGAATTCAGTTCCTGTCCAACAGTAAGTGCAGAGATTTTCAGCTGGCAGACCAATCGCTCTGATCGTTCCCTCCAGTGTCTGGAATTCAAGGGATGTCAGTTTGAGCTGGCGGCAAATCTCATCACGCAGATAGCGACCACGCTCGGTGTTGGTATCGCAGTATTCACTCAGGTGCTTCATTCCTTCTGTACCCTCTGCCTGATCAATGACCTGGCGGGCGATCAGTTCCATTTCGGATGTGCTGCGTGAAAAATTCAGGTACTTACAGCCGAACATGATGGGTGGACATGCAGAACGCATGTGTACTTCCTTGGCACCGTTCTCATACAGAAATTCCACGGTTTCACGCATTTGTGTACCACGGACGATACTGTCATCCACGAACAGCAGTTTTTTTCCTTCAATCAGCTCATGGACAGGAATCATTTTCATTTTTGCAACATGATTCCGCATTTTCTGATTGGTCGGCATAAAGCTTCTTGACCATGTGGGAGTGTATTTGATAAATGGTCTTGCAAACGGAATTCCGCTGCGGTTTGCATATCCAATTGCATGCGGTGTGCCGGAATCAGGTACGCCGCAAATATAATCCACATCAGGGAGTCTGCCTGCTTTTATATCATTTTCTGCAAGGATCTCACCGTTTCTGGTACGCATGGTCTCTACAGTTACACCCTCATAGACTGCGGTCGGATAACCATAATAAGTCCAGAGGAAAGAACAGATGTTGAGCTTACCATTTCCGGATGCAAGCACCTCACATCCTTCTGGAGTCACCTTGACGATCTCCCCTGCTTCCAGTTCCTTATAGATGGAATAGCCCAGCTTCTGAAAAGCAAACGATTCAAGAGAAAGACAGAATCCATCCTCTCTTTTTCCAATGACGATCGGCAGCTTGCCGAATTTATCACGAGCTGCAATAATGCCATCCTCCGTCATGATCATCAGGGACATGGTGCCGTTGATCTTATCCTGTGCATAGCGGATTCCGTCAGCAAAGCTGGACTTCTGTGCGATCAGTGCACCAATAAGATCACCGGAATTGATCTTTCCGCTGCTCATTGTCTCAAAACACGCACAGCCGTTTTCCATCAGTTCGTCAGTCAGCTCCTTGGCATTGTGGATCACACCGACACTGCAAATGGCATATAATCCGAGCTTGGAACGCACAAGAATGGGCTGAGGATCAGTATCACTGATGCATCCAATGCAGAGATTGCCCTGCATTGCGGATACATCATGCTCAAACTTAGTACGGAAGGGGGAATTTTCAATGCTGTGAATATTTCGCTGGAAGCCAATTCCCTTGGAATAGGAGGTCATACCACCTCTGCGTGTACCCAGATGGGAATGAAAATCCGTTCCAAAAAAGACATCCATGACGCAGTCATTTTTGGAAACTGCACCAAAAAATCCACCCATATTATTCTCCCATCAGACGCTTCATGATTTCCTGATATGCGTCCTCAACATTGCCCATATCTCTGCGGAAACGATCCTTGTCCAGCTTCTCGTGTGTGGTGCTGTCCCAGAAACGGCAGGTGTCGGGAGAGATCTCATCAGCGAGGATGATGGTGCCGTCAGAAGTTTTACCAAACTCGATCTTGAAGTCAATGAGGTCAATGTTCAGCTCCTTGAAGAACTTCACCATGAAATCATTTACCATGAATGCATACTTGGAAATTGTGTCGATCTCCTCCTGTGTTGCAAGACCCAGTGCCAGAGCATAGTAGTCATTGATGAACGGATCGCCGAGATCGTCATTCTTGTAGCTGAATTCCAGTGTCGGGCAGAGGAGCTCTGTGCCTTCCTCAATGCCGAGCTTCTTGGAGAAGCTGCCTGCTGCCACGTTTCTTACGATGATCTCAAGCGGAACGATGGAAACCTTCTTCACGATTGTTTCACGATCGGAAATTTCTTCTACCAGATGGGTCGGAACGCCTTCCTTTTCCAGCATCTTGAACATGAAGTTGGTCATTCTGTTATTGATCGCACCCTTACCAACGATCGTACCCTTCTTTTCGCCGTTGAATGCGGTTGCATCATCCTTGTAATCTACGATTACCAGATCGGGGTCATTGGTTGCATAAACCTTCTTTGCCTTACCCTCATACATCTGTTCTGCCTTTACTACATTTGCCATCTTCATAGACCTCCATTTATATTTTACCCTGATTAAAGGGCGTTTACCATTTCTGCGAGTGCAGCGTCCTTCTTTCTGACACCCTCTGCCATATCTTCCTTCATCTTCTGCAGAGCTTTTGCAAGTGCTGTGTCGGAAATTGCGAGCATCTGTACTGCGAGAATGCCTGCATTTGCTGCATTGTCAATACCAACGGTCGCAACCGGAACGCCCGGAGGCATCTGTACAGTTGCAAGCAATGCGTCCATGCCATCGAGTGCCTTTGCCTTGATCGGAATGCCGATGACCGGAAGTGTGGTATGTGCTGCGAGAACGCCGCCGAGATGTGCTGCCATTCCTGCTGCCGCAATGATGACACCGAATCCGTTGGCTGCTGCATTCTTTGAGAATTCTGCTGCCTCATCAGGTGTGCGGTGTGCGGACATTACATGCACCTCATAGGGAACGCCGAAGGATTTCAGCTTTTCCACAGCAGCCTTGACAACGGGAAAATCGCTGTCGCTGCCCATAATTACTGCTACTTTTTTTGACATACATGCCTCATTTCTCCATGCAGTTGATTTGCTGCGGGGAATTGCATGGGGATCCCACCGCAGTATCCTGCTTCGGCATCTGCCGGAGCATATTATGCTTCAGACTCCTGCACCGGAGCCTGGATGCTGTGATAATCCAGATCCACGGATGTCAGGATCATGCGATTGGATGCACTCCGCTGGAAAGAAAGCCGTACCTGCACGGACTGTTCCACCTCGCCTGCGGAGGCTGTGGTTTCCGTTGCTTCGGTACTGGTTTTCTGTTCAGGGAGCTGTGCATCATATTCAATGGTAAATGCAAAATCATAGATCTGCTTTTCACGATCGGACGAGGAAAAAGAAAAGTCCGTCACATCCTCAAACGTGAAGCCTGCAAAACAATCCGTCTTGCTCAGTCCGTTGCTGTATTCGGGAGCTGAAATGGATGAAAGCCGGCTGAAATCATTGTCCAGCAGCATCTGGATATAAGATGTGACACAATGATTGATGCGGAGCAGATCATCGGGATTCAGCTCGGAAAGATAGATGCGGTTGGCAATGTTCCAGTCAAGTTCATGCTTCTCCACCATACATGTCATCTGAGCCTTACGGAAGATCGGTTCTTCCTCGGCAATGTAATAGGAGAACAGACAGCCGTCCCTTTCCAGCAGGAGCATTCCGTTGCTGTACTCCGCACTGTCCCAGCTGTTCTGGAATACCGGCTCAAACTCCAGATTGTAGATAATGCAGCTCTCATCCTCCGCTGCTGTACCGATGTAATAAGTATTCTGAATCTCTTCCATGGAACGGAACACAAATGGAAGCACTACATTTTCCTCAAAATCAATGCCGCCGATCAGTACTTCATCCTGTATTTTTCTCGACACCAGTGCCATCTGATCCGTTACAGTCAGGATCTCGATCCATTCCGGCTCAATGATAACAGAGCCTTCTTCGTCGAGCAGACCATAATAACCATTGGCACTTGCAAATACCTGCATGCCGTTTTCATAGGTTCGAAACAGAGCGTCGATCTCTTCGCCGTCATTTGTATAGCCGGTGTTTTTGGTTACATCAAAATAGAATCTTGTCAGACCTGCACAGAGGATGATGATTGCAATAAACAGCAGGGAAATCAGAAATTTAGCCTGATTGCTCACTGTCAGCCTCCGTCATACTCAGGAATCCTGACGGGAACGATAGATCTCCTCGTTCTCACGCATCAGGTAAACCGGACGATGCTTGCACTCCAGATAGGTCTTGGACAGATACTGACCCAGAATACCTGTGCAGAAAAGCTGCAAGCCGCCGAGGAAGAACATCACGCACATGATGGTCGGGAATCCTGCAACAGGGTCGCCGAATGCCAGTGTCTTGATGATAATGACAATGCACATTACAAAGGCGATCAGACAGCTGATGACACCCAGCAGGGATGCGAGTGCCAGCGGTGCAGTGGAGAACGCAAAAATGCCCTCCAGAGAATAGCGGAACAGTCCCCAGAAAGACCATGCAGTCGTACCTGCGGCACGTTCTACGTTCTCATACTCAATGTACTGTGTCTTGAAGCCGACCCAGCTGAAAATGCCCTTGGAAAAACGGTTGTACTCCTTCATGGAGAGGATGGAATCGACCATCTGTCTTGTCATGAAGCGGAAATCCTGTGCACCATCCACAATTTCCGTCTGGGAAATCTTATTCATGATCTTGTAGAAGGTTCGTGCAAATGCGGAACGGATCTTGGATTCGCCCTTTCTGCTGACACGTCTTGTGGTTGCACAGTCGAACTCCCCGTCCTTGACATAATTGTACATCTTCGGCAGGAAAGCCGGCGGATGCTGCAGATCCGCATCCATAACAACAACATAGTCACCTGTTGCATTTTCCAGTCCGGCAAACATACCCGCTTCCTTGCCGAAATTTCTGGAGAAAGAAATATAACGAACACGGCTGTCCTTCAGTGCCATTTCACGAAGAATGGAAAGTGTCTTGTCCTTGGAGCCGTCATCAATGAACAGAAGCTCAAATGTCAGATGCGAATGCTCCTGACGCATCTGCTCCATAATCTTCTGGATCTCCTCATAAAACAGCGGCAGAACCTCTTCTTCATTATAGCACGGAACAACGATTGAAATTAAACTCATGATTTTACTGCCTCCTTTGTCCATACCAATACATTATTATGATACTACATATTTTCAAATAATGCAAGAGCTTTTTTGCGGTTATTTCAAAAAAATTTACTGCTCGTTTCAACTCAACAAAAAATCAACGTAATATGGGCTTATTTTTTTCAACATACTTTTCGTGATTTTTCACAAATTTCTATCATTGCCGATTCTTTGGCGTTTCATTTCCTTCCGGAAAGGTGCAGATCAGCATTGCAGTCTGTTCTTCCGCTTTCTGCCAGCCGACGGACTGATAGAAATGCACTCTTCTGTCAGGGCACACCAGAATTTTCCGGCAGCAGGAAGCATAGCGGTCAAGCATCATCTGTACCAGCGTCCTGCCGATCTCACGCTTCTGCATAGCAGGATGCACCAGAAGATAGGGAAAATAAACATTCATGCCGCCGTCCGACACTGCGGACATCAGTCCGGCAAGCGGCACCTCGTCGGAATGTGCCGTCAGAAGTGTTTCCGAGTGCATCAGGGCGTGGTAGAGCTGCTCGGGGTATTTTCCGGATTCCCAGTCCACAGCAAGAAACAGCTCCTCTGCCTGCTGCATGGTGAAATGACGTTCAAAACTATATGTGATCATTCTGCTCATCTCCATATACAAATTACCGCCCGACAATGGGGCGGTAATAGTAGTATATCAGTTTGTGCAGCGGATTATTCTCCGAGGATGCGTGCAACAGCCGGATCGATCTCCGTGCATTCATGCAGCTCAACGACACCCATATCCACCTGCTTTGCAAGCTCGGGGCTGAACGGGAGCTGAGCCAGCAGCGGAATGCCGTATTCCTTTGCGACCTCTGCGGTGTGGCTTTCGCCGTAAACATGGATCTTCTTGCCGCAGTCAGGACATACGGCATAGCTCATGTTCTCCACGATGCCGAGGATCGGGATGTTCATCATATTTGCCATCTTGACAGCCTTCTGTACGATCATGGAAACCAGCTCCTGCGGAGAGGTAACGATCACGATGCCGTCCACGGGGATGCTCTGGAATACAGTCAGCGGTACATCGCCCGTTCCGGGGGGCATATCCACGAACAGATAATCCACATCGTTCCAGATGACATCCGTCCAGAACTGCTTGACAACGCCTGCAATGACAGGACCTCTCCAGACAACGGGATCGGTGTCATTGTCGAGCATGAGGTTCACGGACATGATGTCAATGCCCATCTTGGACTTGACGGGGATCATGCCCATTTCAGTTGCAGCAACACGCTCCTTGATGCCGAATGCCTTCGGGATGGAAGGACCCGTAATGTCTGCATCGAGGATACCGGCATGCTTGCCGGCTCTCTGTGCTCCGACTGCGAGCATGGAGGAAACGAGGGACTTGCCCACACCGCCTTTGCCGCTAACGATGCCAATCACCTTGCCGATATTGCTCAGCTGATTAGGTTTTTCCAGAAGGCTCTGGGGTTCTGTTCTGGAAGAGCAGTTGCTGGAGCAGCTGCTGCAGTCATGTGTACATTCACTCATAATTCAATTCTTCCTTTCTTTATTTACAAGCCGGAAGATTCCGGCATGTTTACAATAATGGTGCAAATATCCGCAGAATCCAGCCGATGATCCGCTTGATCAGCGGACGCTTCTGACAGTCACTGACAGTGATCTCCATGGAGCGTGCAAGCGTCTGACAGAAATCGTTCCGGATCTGTGCTGCAATATTGCTGCCGTACATCACAGCAGCACATTCAAAATGCAGGTACAGGCTGCGGTAATCAAGATTGATGGTGCCGACTACGGCGATCCGGTCGTCCGATGCCGCATTTTTGGCATGGATGAAACCGGGGGTATATTCAAAGATCCTCACGCCCGCTTCAAGCAGCTCACGGTAATAGCTCCATGCGGTGCTGTGGGCGTACCATTTATCCGGAATGTGCGGCAGGATCAGCCGCACATCCACGCCCTTTTTGGCTGCAAGACCGAGGGCAGTGATCATTTCATGATCGAGGATCAGGTAGGGTGTCATAAAATAAACGTAGCGTTTGGCGTTGTTGATGATGTCCAGATATACGGATTTGCCGACATATTCCTCATCCGTCGGAGAATCGCTGTAAGGCTGGATATAGCCGTCATAATTGCAGGGCGGCAGGACATCCGGACGATACTTTGTGAGCTGCCCCATGTCCTTTTGTTCCAGCTCCCAGAGCTGGAGGAACATGACTGTAAAGCTCCATGCAGCCTCTCCCCTGCACAGCATGCCGCCGTCCTTCCAATGACCAAAGCGTTCCCTGCGGTTGATGTATTCATCCGCCAGATTCACGCCGCCGGTAAAGGCGGTGTGTCCGTCCACGACGAGGATCTTCCGGTGGTCACGGTTGTTCTGCGAGGTGGACAGAAGGGGCTTGAAGCCGTTGAACACCCTGCACTGGATGCCGCATTTCCGGAGATCCGCAAAATAGTGGTGGGGCATCTGGAGCTGTGTGCCGAAGCCGTCATAGAGAATGCGGACATCCACGCCCTCCTCCGCCTTTGTTTGCAGCAGCAGGAGGATCTCGTCCCACATGCTGCCCATGGAGATGATGAAGAACTCCAGAAAAACATAGCGTTTTGCAGCAAGGATCTCCGCTTTCATTGCTTCAAACATTTCCATGCCGTCAGAAAAATACTGTGCCTGACAATTCCGGTAAACCGGATAGCCGCCGGATTGCAGCAGGTAATTGGACAGGTTGTGATACCCCTCATCCAACTCACGGAGCTGCTGAAGCACATGCGTATCCTGCGGAAGATATTTGCGGGTTTCCTGCACCTTGTCGGCATATGCCTTTTTGAAGAGCCGGTGCCCGAGGTCCGTTTTGATCAGGATGTAGGCAAGACCGCTGAACAGCGGAAATACCAGCATTGCCATGATCCACGGGAGCTTGTAGGAGGGATTCTCGGAGGTGTTGGTGATATAGACGACCAGCACCAGATCCAGCAGGAGAAGTCCCAGATAGACAGAGAGATAATGTTCACTGAGCAGCACAACAGCGGACACAAGAAATGCGATCTGCAAGAGCAGCAGAAGCACGATGAGCGTGTTGCGGCTGAACAGGAATTTGATGAGTTTACGCAATTTCTCCGCCCCCCTGCGGCTGGGTGAGGTAGGGTTTGAGATACTTTCCGGTATAGGAGGCAGGCACCTGTGCGACCTCCTCCGGCGTACCCTGTGCAACGATCATTCCGCCGCCGTCACCGCCCTCCGGTCCCAGGTCGATGATATGATCGGCGATCTTGATGACATGGAGGTTGTGTTCGATGACAATGACGGTATTGCCGGCATCTGCAAGCTTCTGGAGTACTTCGGTCAGCCGGTGCACATCGGCGGTATGCAGTCCGGTGGTCGGTTCATCGAGGATATACACGGTCTTGCCGGTCGCACGCTTGGACAGCTCCGTGGAGAGCTTGACACGCTGTGCCTCGCCGCCCGAAAGGGTGGTTGCCGGCTGACCGATCTTGACATAACCGAGTCCGACCTCCTGCAATGTTTTCAGTTTTCTGGCGATCTTCGGGATATGCTCAAAGAACAGGACACCCTCATCAACCGTCATTTCCAGCACATCATGGATGGATTTGCCTTTGTAGTGCACCTCCAGCGTTTCACGGTTGTACCGCTTGCCCTTGCAGACTTCGCAGGGAACATAGACATCGGGCAGGAAATGCATTTCGATTTTGAGGATGCCGTCACCCTCGCAGGCTTCGCAGCGTCCGCCCTTGATATTGAAAGAAAATCTTCCCGGACCATAGCCATGTGCCTTGGCACTGCTGGTCTGTGCAAAGAGATTGCGGATGTCAGTGAACACGCCCGTATAGGTAGCAGGATTGGAACGGGGCGTTCTGCCGATGGGTGACTGGTCGATACAGATCACCTTGTCAAGATGCTCCGTGCCCTCGATGCGTTTGCAGTGTCCGCCCTTGATCTTTGCACGGTTGAGCTTGGCGGCAAGATGCTTGTAGAGGATCTCATTGACGAGGGAGGATTTGCCGGAACCGGATACGCCCGTCACGCAGATGAGCTTTCCGAGGGGAAATTCCACATCCAGATTCCGCAGGTTGTGCTCCGAAGCACCAACCACACGCAGCACCTCGCCATTTCCTTTCCGGTGTTCTTCCGGAAGCGGAATGCACTTTCTGCCGCTGAGGTATTGTCCGGTGACGGACTCTTTGCATTGCAGAAGTTTTTCCGGCGTGCCGGCAAAGACGATATTGCCGCCGTTCACACCTGCTCCGGGTCCGATGTCCACGATATAATCTGCGGCAAGCATGGTATCATCATCATGCTCGACCACAATGAGAGTGTTGCCCAGATCACGCAGGCGTTTCATGGTGGCAATGAGCATGTCATTGTCACGCTGGTGCAGACCGATGCTCGGTTCGTCCAGAATATAGAGCACGCCGACCAGCGAAGAACCGATCTGTGTGGCAAGGCGGATCCGCTGGCTCTCGCCGCCGGACAGTGTACCGGAGGAACGGGAGAGTGTCAGGTATTCCAGACCGACGCTCTGGAGGAATCCCAGACGGTCACAGATCTCCTTGATGATGCGTTCACCAATGAAGCGTTCATGCTCCGTCAGTTCGAGATCACGCAGGAATTGTAGCGACCGCTTGACAGGCATTTCGGTCAGTTCATAGATGTTTACGCCGCCGACTGTAACGGAGAGTACTTCGGGTTTCAGTCTTGCACCATTGCACTTGTGGCAGATGACCTCGCCCATGTAGTCCTCCAGATCGGCTCTGGCATAGATGCTGGTCGTTTCCCTGTAACGGCGTTCCAGATTCGGGATCACGCCCTCAAACGGTGCAAGATAACTGCCGCCGCCCAGATCCCTGCTTCGATGCAGAAGCAGCTGTTCGCCGTCCGTGCCGTAAAGGAATACCTTTACTACATCTTTCGGCAGCTGGTTCAGGGGTGTTTCTAAGGAAATATTGTACTTCTCCGCAATGGCATTGTAGTACATCATGGCGATCGAGCCTTCCTCCAGATGATTCCAGCCGGACGCATGAATCGCACCGTCCATGATGCTCAGTTCAGGGTTCGGGAGGATGATGTCGGGGTCGATCCGCTGGAACATGCCAAGACCGGTGCAGGCTTCACATGCGGCGTAGGGGTTATTGAACGAGAACATACGGGGTGTCAGCTCTTCCATGCTGACATTGTGTTCCGGACACGCATAGTTCTGCGAGAAAGAGAGCATTTCGCCGCCGATCACATCCACATGGATGATGCCGCCGGTCAGGGAGGATACAGTTTCAAGGCTGTCCGTCAGTCGGGAGGTCATTCCCTCCTTGATGACAAGACGGTCAACAATGATCTCAATGGTGTGCTTGTTGTTCTTCTCCAGCTTGATTTCCTCGGAAAGCTCGTACTGGATGCCGTCAATGCGGACACGGACGTAGCCGCTTTTTCTGGCACGCTCCAGCTCCTTGACATGCTGTCCCTTTTTGCCACGGATGATGGGGGCGAGGAGCTGGATCTTCGTCCCCTCCGGCAGGGAAAGGATCTGGTCTACAATCTCGTCCACGGACTGCTGGCTGATCTCCCTGCCGCAGACCGGACAATGCGGAATGCCGATTCTTGCATAGAGCAGACGCAGGTAGTCATAGATCTCCGTCACCGTTCCGACCGTGGAACGGGGGTTTTTGGAGGTCGTTTTCTGGTCGATGGAAATGGCTGGGGAAAGTCCCTCAATGCTGTCCACATCCGGCTTTTCCATCTGTCCGAGGAACTGTCTTGCATAGGAGGAAAGGCTCTCCACATAACGCCTCTGTCCGTCCGCATAGAGGGTGTCAAAGGCAAGGGAGGATTTTCCCGAGCCGGAAAGTCCCGTCATGACAACAAGCTTGTCACGGGGAATGGTAATATCAATGTTTTTCAGGTTGTGCACTCTTGCACCTTTGATGACGATCTCGTTTTTCTGCATCAAATCCACATCCTTTCTCTCAGGGGCTGCTCCTACTTGTCAGCCTGAAGCTTTGCGATCTCATCACGCAGGAAGGCTGCATGCTCGAATTCCAGCATCTTTGCTGCTTCCTTCATCTGTTCGGTCAGGCTCTGGATCAGCTCTTCACGCTCCTTCTTGGAAAGCTTCTTCTTTGCGGTTTTCTTCTCCACGTCCTCCCTGCTGGTGATCTCCAGCACTTCATGCACATCCTTGCGGATGGTCTGGGGGATGATGCCGTGTTCCTCATTGTATGCCATCTGAAGCTCACGGCGGCGGAGCGTTTCACGGATGGCACGTTCCATAGAGCCTGTTACGGTATCAGCGTACATGATGACCTGTCCCTGTGCGTTTCTTGCGGCACGTCCGATGGTCTGGATCATGGAGGTTTCGCTTCGCAGGAAGCCCTCCTTATCTGCATCAAGGATCGCTACAAGGGATACCTCGGGAATGTCCAGACCCTCACGCAGGAGGTTGATGCCGACAAGGACATCGAACTCACCCAGACGCAGATCACGAATGATCTCCATACGCTCGATGGTATCAATATCATGGTGGAGGTAGCGGACACGCACGCCCATTTCCTCCAGATAGGTGGTCAGGTTTTCCGCCATCCGCTTGGTCAGGGTGGTGACAAGCACACGCTCCTTTCTCTCTTCACGGATGCGGATCTCGGAGAGCAGATCATCCATCTGTCCTTCCACGGGCTTAACGATGATCTCCGGATCCACCAGTCCTGTCGGACGGATGACCTGTTCCACGACCTGCGTGGACTGCTCCTTTTCAAAATCGCCCGGCGTTGCACTGACAAAAATTGCCTGATGGATGTGCTTCTCAAACTCCGAAAAGACCAGCGGTCTGTTATCGAAAGCACTCGGAAGCCGGAAACCATAATCGACCAGCGTCGTTTTTCTTGCTCGATCGCCGGCACTCATTGCACGAACCTGCGGCAGCGTCACATGGCTCTCGTCCACGATGAGCAGGAAATCCTCCGGAAAATGGTCGAGCAGTGTATAGGGTACGCTGCCCGGCGGTCTGCGGGAGAGGACTCTTGAATAATTCTCAATACCGCTGCAAAAGCCGATCTCACGGAGCATTTCAATATCATAATGCGTCCGCTGTGCGATTCGCTGTGCTTCAATGAGCTTGTGGTTTTCTGTGAAGTATGCCACACGCTCTGCAAGTTCTTCCTCAATATCCGTAATGGCGGCTTCCATCTTTTCATCCCCCACCACATAATGGGAGGCAGGGAAAATGGCAGCATGCTGCAAAACCGCTTCAACCTTTCCGGTCAGAGCGTTGACCTCGCAGATGCGTTCGATCTCATCACCGAAATACTCCACACGGATGGCAGTTTCCGTTGCGTTGGAGGGGAAGATCTCGATCGTATCCCCCCTGACACGAAATTTATTTCTTGTAAAATCAATGTCATTGCGTTCAAACTGGATGCCCACCAGCTCCTGCATGAGCTGTTCCATCGGCTTTTCCATGCCCATGCGTATGGAAACTGTCATGTTCCGGTATTCTTCCGGACTGCCGAGGGAGTAGATGCAGGAAACACTGGCAACAATGATGACATCCCGACGCTCCGCAAGTGCTGTGGTTGCGGAATGGCGGAGCTTGTCGATCTCATCATTGATGGAGGAATCCTTTTCAATATAGCTGTCAGTGCTGGGGACATATGCCTCCGGCTGGTAGTAGTCATAATAGCTCACGAAATATTCTACCGCATTTTCCGGAAAAAATGCTTTGAATTCTGAGCAGAGCTGGGCGGCAAGGATCTTGTTATGTGCAAGCACGAGTGTGGGCTTGTTGACGTTGGCGATGACATTCGCCATCGTGTAGGTCTTGCCGGAGCCGGTTACGCCGAGCAGCGTCTGCACCCTGTCCCCTTTCAGAATGCCGTCCGTCAGTTCCTTGATTGCCTTGGGCTGGTCGCCGGCAGGTGCATAGGGGGCATGCAAAACAAAAGAATCCATTCGTTTCTCCTTTCTGCCTCAGATGCAGGTAAAGCATCCGCTTTCGGTCATGGATATGCTCCTGCCGTCTGCTACAATGATATGATCGAGCAGCCGGAGCTGTACCTCATGCATCAGCTTCTGGAGCTGATCGGTCGCCCGAACGTCCTCATAGGATGCAAGGGGCAGACCCATGGGGTGATTGTGGGCGAGCATAAAGTTGGTGCAACCAGATGCAAGGGCGGTTTTCAGAAGCTTCTGCGTGTTGATGTTCACATGTCCGGGCGTACCTCTTGCGATCTCATGGACGTATTGCAGCCGCAGATTGTCATTTAGACAAGCAAGCAGGAGCACCTCCTGCTTCTCATTTTTCAGTTTTTCGTAGAAGTAGGTGCATCTGGCTTCTGCTTTTTTAAGCGATTTGTTCAGATCGTTGCTGGTGTCATAGATCTTGAAGATCTGCGGCAGGAGTTTCAGCAGCACCGCACTCCTGTCACCGACACCCTCGACCTGTAACAGCTCTTCATATTCCGCATCCAGTATGCCCTTGACGGAGCCGAAACGCTCGATCAGTGCATGAGCGATGGGATTGGTGTTCTTCTGGGGATTCACATAATAGAGCAGCATTTCTATGATCTCATGCTCCGCAAAGCCTGCAAGACCGGTTTCATAAAAGCGGTTCCGCATCCTCTTGCGGTGTCCGGCGTGGATATTCTTCGGCTTTTCTTTCTGCATATTCTTTTCGTCCATAATTTCACCCCGATTTTTTGATTTTTCTCTTTCCAAACCATCCGAAATGTGGTATAATGGTAGGGAACACATTCCGACAGAAAGGAACCATTATGCGAACAATCACAATTTTACAGAACGATGCAGGTCAAAGGCTGGATAAATTCCTGCTCAAACTCATGCCGGATATGCCGAAAAGCCTGCTTTACAAGCTCATCCGGAAAAAGGACATCAAGTACAACGGAGCAAGATGCAAGGGCATGGAGCTGCTGCAATGCGGCGATGTGCTGACGCTGTATGTCAAGGAAGAATTTTTCCGTTCCGGCACAAAGTCACTTCCTTCTGCTGCATCCGGAAAGATCAATCCCGTCTATGAGGATGATGACATTCTGATCGTCTATAAGCCGGCTGGGATGTTTGCCCACAGCGGCAATGCGAAGAATGCAGTCGTGCTGGTCGATGAAGTGCAGAAATACCTGATGGACAAGGGGGAATACCATCCCGAAACGGAGCAGACCTTCTCCCCCGCCCTGTGCAACCGGATCGACCGTAACACGGAGGGACTTGTCATTGCTGCAAAGAATGCACAGGCTCTGCGTGCGATGAACGAGGCGATCCGTGAACGCCATGTGCACAAATCCTACCTCGCTGTCACCGCTGCTCCCCTGCCAAAGAAAAAGGATGTCTGCACGGCATGGCTGAAAAAGGACAGCCGGCAGAACATGGTAAAGGTGCTGGATTCACCGCCGGACCGGAGCTGGCAGAAGATCTGCACGGGCTACCGTGTACTGGCACAGAACGGGAATTACCAGCTTGTGCACATCGACCTGCTGACCGGAAGAACGCATCAGATCCGTGCACATCTTGCCCATCTCGGAGCACCGCTTCTGGGGGATCCGAAATATGCATCCGGCAGATCGCCGGAGGAAAACCAGTGCCTTTGCTCCTATTCGCTGCATTTCTCCGGTCTGGGCGATTCCTGTTTGTCCCATCTGGAGGGCAAGCGGATCACCGCCGCAATGCCGGAATTTGTACGAAAGTACTTCCCCGATGCGGTGATCTAATACATCCCCGAAGCCTTCTGCCATACGGCAGAGGGCTTTTATTTGTGTTTTCTGTGTTTTTTCTTGGCGGATTTCCGGCGGAATACAGGCTTCTGCTCCGGCGTTGCAGTTTCCGCAGCAGGCTCATTTTCTGCAAGAATCGCCCTTTCCATATCCGCAATTTCAGCTTCGTTGGGATAGAGCGTTTCTTCCGGATTGAATTTCTGCATATAGGATTTGGTCTTGACGGGCATTCCCTTTTCATACAGACGCTCATTGACAAACTCACTGCAAATGGTGTAAATGACCGCAAACATCGGGGATGCCACGATCATGCCGAACAAACCGAACAGTCCGCCGCCGATGAACACAGCGGACATGATCCAGAATGCGGACAGTCCGAGCTGGTCGCCGAGGATCTTCGGGGCAATGATATTGCCGTCGATCTGCTGGATCGCCACCACAAAAATCAGGAAGATGAACGCTTTTTCCGGAGAAAACAGGAACATCAGAAGAATGGACGGGATCGAGCCGATATAGGGACCGAAAATCGGGATCGCATTGGTCAGTGCCAGCAGAATGCTGATGAGGATGGCATAGGGCATGTTGAACAAGGTCATGACAACAAAGGTGATCACGCCCATCAGGGTGCAGTCGAGTGCAACGCCGGTGAAATAGCCGATGAACTTCTTGTTCACATTGGAAACAAAGCGGAAGATCCTGCCGGCTGCGATCGGTGAGCAGACCGCACATACGATTTTTTTCGCCTGTGCAATGAAAATTTCTTTGCTGTAAAGCAGATAGATGGAAACGATCACGCCGAGGAACGCATTTTTGATGGTATTGAGAATATTCATCAGTCCGTTGGTCAGGTTCGCAATCAGACCATCCGACGAAAAGATCTTTTGCAGATTCGGCTCGATCCGCTGGAGAATTTCCATTAGCATGGCTTCCGTGTTCTCGAAATTCAGGCTGAGATTATCTCCGAGGAACGCAGTTTTTTCCGAAATCTGGTCAAAGATGGAACCGATTTTCAGCTCCATCCCGTGCAGGAATTCCGGATCCAGCACCTTATCGCTGATACTCTGGATATTGACGATGATTTCCGGAATGATGGTTGCGATCAATGCGGCGAGTATGGCAAGGAGCAGTGTGACGCTGACTCCTACGGACAATCCACGAACAAGTCCCTTATGGGGTTTGTTCCGGTTGATCACCCTGCCTAAGAGCTTCTCGATCTGCTTCATCAGCGGATTGAGCAGGTAGGCAATGACGAAACCCCAGATGATCGGCGAGCTGACGCTGATGATCTTGGAAAACGCAGAAGTAAAGATCTCGATCCGGAATGCCACCATGATCATCAGCAGACAGACTGCAAAAACAATAATGGCATAGAGGGCGATCGTGTTATAGCGGGTATTGAAATCAAATTTCATCCGATTCCTCCTGTTGACTGGCTTTCCACATCACGCCTTTTGTCCGAGCTTTGCAATCAGCTCCGCTTCGCTGAGAATGGTAATTCCCAGCTCCTGAGCCTTTGTCAGCTTGCTGCCGGCATCTTCACCGGCAATGACAAAATCCGTCTTTTTGGAAACGGAACCGCTTACCTTGCCGCCGGCTGCCTCGATCGCTTTCTTGGCTTCGCTGCGTTTCATATTGGACAGCGTTCCGGTCAGGACACAGGTCTTTCCGCTGAAGAAGGTGTTCTCCGCAACCTCCATTTTTTCATACGTCATGGCAAGTCCTGCGGCTTTCAGACGTTCGAGAAGCTCACGAACGTGGGAATCATGCAGAGCAGTATAGAGATTGTCCGCCATGATCTCGCCGAAGCCCTCAATTTCTGCGATCTGTGAGCGTTCCGCCTGTTCGATCGCTTCAAGGGAGCCGAAGTGTGCACAGAGAAGGCTCGCCGCTTTCTGACCGATGTTGCGGATGCCGAGTGCAAAGATCACACGGTCAAGCGGTGCATTTTTCGTTGCCGCAATCGCTTTCAGCAGATTTTCGGCAGATTTCTCCTTGAAGCCCTCCAATGTCAGGAGCTGCTCCTTTTCAAGTGCATAGAGATCCGCTGCATCGTGGATCAGCTCTGCATCAATGAGTGCTGTGACGATGGCAGGTCCAAGACCGTCAATGTTCATGGCATCTCTGGAGGCAAAGTGCACCAGCTGCTTGTGAAGCTGTGCCGGACAGGAGATGTTCGGGCAGCGAAGCACGCTTTCCTCCTCATCACGGACGGCACGCTCACCGCAGACCGGACAGCATTCCGGCAGGCGGTAAGGCTGTGCACCCTCCGCATGGCTCACGCTCCGCAGTACCTCGGGGATGATGTCACCAGCCTTGCGGACAACGATGGTATCCCCGATCCGGATATCCTTTTCACTGATAAAGTCCTGATTGTGCAGCACCGCACGGGAAACGCTCGTACCGGCAAGAAGAATGGTGTCGAATACGGCAACGGGGGTCATTGCACCGGTTCTGCCGACGTTGACCTCGATCTCACGGAGCACGGTTTCTTTTTCTTCCGGCGGAAATTTATAGGCAATTGCCCATTTTGGTGTTTTGGAGGTCGCTCCCATTGCATCACGCTGAGAGAGGTCATTCACCTTGATGACAACGCCGTCAATATCATAGGGCAGGTCATTTCTGGAATTGCCGATGGCTTTGATCGCCGTCAGGATCTCCTGTGTATTCTTGCAGATACTGCGGCTGGGGACGACACGGAATCCTGCATCCTCCAGAAATTGGAGGGTTTCGTCATGGGCGGTGAATTCACGTCCCTCGCATTGCTGGAGGTTGAAGATGAAAATATCCAGCTTTCTCTTGGCAGTCACTGCGGAATGCTTCTGACGCAGGGAACCTGCCGCCGCATTTCTGGGATTTTTGAACGGCTGTTCATCCGCTTCCTCCTGCTGTCTGACAAGCTCAAAGAACTGCTCACGGGGCATGTACACCTCACCTCTTGCCTCCACAAAAGGCACATTCTCTCTGAGCGTCAGCGGGATGGAACGGATGGTTTTGAGATTGGCAGTCACATCCTCGCCGGTGAAGCCGTCACCACGGGTCGAACCACGTTCCAGCTTGCCGTCACGGTATTCGAGGGATACGGAAAGCCCGTCGATTTTCGGCTCAACGCTGAACACGGCATCGGGAAATTCTTCGTGGCATCTGGTCACAAAGGCTGCGACCTGTTCAAAGTCAAATACATCCTGCAAACTCTGCATCTGCACTGCATGGCTGACTTTCTGGAAATCATTGGATGCCATGCCGCCGACACGCTGGCTCGGGGACTGCGGCGAAAGGAATTCCGGATACTGCTCCTCAAGTGCACGAAGCTCACGCATCAGGGTGTCATAGGTGTAGTCATCCACGCTGGGTGCGTCCATGACATAGTACTCGTGATTATATTGTTCCAGCAAAGCGGAAAGCTCTGCGATCCGCTGCTCTGCTTTTTCTCGTTCCATGGTTCTCCTCCTGTGTATGAAATAGCGTATCATATCTATTATACCACATCCGGCACAAGATAGCAAACATTTTTTCCAAAAAACAGAAAAATTTCCTGCCATATCTCAGGATACAGCAGGAAATTGGCTGGAATTCCACTGCAATGCCGGAACATCCCCGACAATGACAGTTTCTGCCAGCAGAAAAGTATAGCTTTGTTCGGAATCCGCCGCATACAGGGGCACACTGCATCCAGCATGGATGGTGATTTCGGCGGTCAGGGTGTGGATGGTCTGGTTGATGCCGGCGGAGGAAAATTCGCTTTGCAGTGCAACCTCTGCCGAGCCGAGGGGAATGTACCGCAGCGGAAGCTCTGCTCCCCTGCCGATCAGAAGATGGGAGCCGGTCAGCGTTCCGATGTGCACGGAAAACTCGGACTGCCTTGCTTCCTCAAGAGCTGCATTCACATTTTCAAGCAAAACAGCCTGCACGGTGTTCACTGCCTGTGCATCCGCATGAATGCCGGTGATCGTCCCGTCCGCATCATAGGTCATGCTGGTCAGCGTCAGATCCATGGAGCTGAGTGCAGCGATCGTTTCCGAGATGCTTTCGGCTGTGAGCTGCGAGGTCAGGCTCCTGCATTCATACAGGCAGATTTTCTCCGCATATGGGCGGATGGCATGATCCAGCCGTATCCACAGAATGACAATGGCTATGATCAGCAGAAACGGCAATGCCCTGCAAAAATATTTTCTGATAGAAATACGGCCGGCATGAAAGCCGACCGCATTGGATTGATAACGCATATGCTCTCCCCCTGCATGAATCGCTCTTTCCATTCTATGCAGGGAATGTGTGATTTGTGACAGATCAATCGACCGGTTCATCAATCGGCGTGCCGCCCTCCTGCGGATAGCAGACAACTGCCTGTTTTGTGCGGAACGGCGATTTCAGATCTGCAAGGCTATCCTCCCACGGGATCTGCCAAAGCTCGTCCTTGGTGATTTCCGACTGGGAATACCACACGCAGAGGGCATTTCCATCTGCATCGCATTCGATGGCATACCAGCCGTCCTGCCTAAAACACATATCCAGATATTCGCTGAAGGAATCCTCCAGTGCTTCTGTCCCAAGCTGTCTGATATGAGACTGCAATGGCGGGTTTCCCTCTTCCTGCCAGAGCTGTGTGATCTCATAAATCATTCTTGCATTGGCAAGATAGGATTTTACCCGTGAATGGGCGGTATAGCCGAGCATTTCACTATAAAGCCAGTAACCGATCACAGCAAGCACAAAGAACACAATCAGCAGGATGAAGATCCACCGCTTTGATTTCCGTCGTGGGGACAGATCCTCCGGAGGGAATGCGTCATCCGCTGGCTGATCGGGCAGGATGGGTTCATATGCCGCATCCGGATGGATCATTTTGATTCTTCCCCATAGATCTGCTTGAAGAAGCAGGAATACGATCCGGTATGGCACGCAGGGCCTGTCTGGTTGACATAAACCAACAGGGTATCGTCATCGCAGTCGCTGAAAATAGATACGACCTTCTGGAGGTGTCCGCTGGTAGCACCTTTGTTCCACAGCTCCTGACGGGATCTGCTCCAGTACCATGTATAGCCGGTTTCCAGTGTTTTTTGCAGGCTCTCACGGTTCATGTAGGCGAGCATGAGGACTGCCTTGGTTTCTGCATCCACGGCGATGGCGGGGATGAGGTCGGCTTTTGCGAAATATTTGTCGAGATTTTCAAAATCCACTTGAATCATAGATGGTTCCTCTTTTCATTTGATTTTCTGGGGGTTTTCTGCAATTTGCCCTCCCCCTGCCCCTCCCTGTAGGGAGGGGAGATACAAGAGGGGGCTAACGCCCCCTCAGACCCGTTCGCTTGCAGCGGGCAAATTATCTCACAATGATCCCCTTACTCCGACAGTCGTCCTTCACCTGCCCCACTGTCAGTTCCTTGAAATGGAACAGGGATGCTGCCAGTGCTGCGGAGCAGTCGGTTTCCTGAAAAGCCTGTGCGAAGTCGCCGAGCTTTCCAGCACCGCCGCTGGCAATGACGGGGATGTTGACTGCATCAACCACGGCTTTGAGCATGGGCAGGTCGAAGCCGCCCTTCACGCCGTCCGTGTCGATGGAATTCAGGCAGATCTCGCCTGCACCGAGCTGTTCCACTTTCTTCACCCAGTCGAGCAGATCCATCTGCATGTCGATTCTGCCGCCGTTGATGTACACCGTCCATCTGCCATCGGGGGTTTTCTTCGCATCAATGCCCACGCAGATGCATTGGCTGCCGAAAATATCCGCCCCCTCTTGATGAGCTGGGGGTTCTTGACTGCCTGTGAATTGACAGAAACCTTGTCCGCACCTGCACGGAGCGTTTCACGGATGTCATCGACATTCTTGATGCCGCCGCCGACCGTCAGCGGCACGAATACACGCTTTGCGGTTTCACGCACAACATCGAGCATAACGCCTCTGCCCTCGTGGGAAGCGGTAATATCATAGAAAACGATCTCGTCCGCACCCTGTCTGTTATATTCTGCGGCACATTCCACGGGGTCGCCGACCTCACGGATGCCCTCGAAATTCACGCCTTTGACCACCTTGCCGTCACGCACGTCAAGGCAGGGAATGATTCTTTTTGCAAGCATATTAGACCTCCTTTGTATAAGCGACAGCCTCTGCAAGGGACAATGTGCCCTGATAGAGGGACTTGCCGCAGATCGTGCCGTAGAGTCCCATCTTCCGGCAGGCACGGATATCGTCCATGGTATGCACGCCGCCGCTTGCGATGATATTGCAGCCGACCGCTTCATGGAGTGCGGAAAGCTGTTCCTGATTCACGCCGCTGAGTGTACCGTCCTTGGAAATATCGGTGAAGATGATGGTTTTCACGCCCATCTTCTCCATTTCCTTTGCAAGGGAAATATAGTCCACGGTGGAAGAATCCAGCCATCCCTCGACAGCAACAAAACCGTTCATTGCGTCGATCCCAACAGCGACACGTTCACCGTAAGCCTTGACAGCTTCCTCTACAAGTGAGGGATTTTTCAGGGCAACGGAGCCGAGGATGACTCTGGATACGCCGTTTGCGAGGTAGTATTCCATGGTTTCCATGGTACGGATGCCGCCGCCGACCTCTACTTTGAGGGAGGTGTTCTTTGCCACATCCAGAAAAATATCGGTATTGACGGGCTTTGCGTCCTTTGCACCGTCAAGGTCTACCATATGGATCCATTCTGCACCGGCTTCAATGAAGCTTTTGGCAGTCTGCATATAGTCCTCAGCGACCTTGTGAGCAGTGCCATAGTCACCACGGACAAGACGGACACAGTTGCCGTCCTTGATGTCAATTGCGGGTAAAATAATCATGGGAATGTCCTTTCTATCACATGTATCGTTCTCTTGCAAAGGTGATCAGCACCATCTCATGATGGGGCTGGGGCATGGGGGCAACGTTGACGACCTCCCATCCCTCTTCGCTCATCTGATTCATGATTCTCTCAATTTGATCGGTTTTTGCCTGCTCTTCATCCGGAAAGAAAAAAGATTTGACACTGCCTTTCACAGTATTCGGCTGTTCCGCAAATTCGAGCTTTGCTGTAATCATTTTGTATTCTTTCATGGTGTGCTCCTTATGATCGGATGTCCAAAATTATGATTTCTCCTGTCCACCGACACCATCGGCAAAAAACGTCACTTTTCCGCAGTTTTCGCAGAAATGGGCGTTGGCGTTATAGCATTTCGGGAAATTGTAGCCATTCGGGACACGAATTTGTGCAGCGGATGCCATACCCAAGAAAAACTCACATTTCTGCATGAGCGTGCCGCATTCGCAGGTACGGGGAATGGGGGCTGGTTTTTCTTTTTTCATGTTCATGCTCCTTCTCCGTCACGCTTCAAAATACTCCGTTCCAACATAAACAAGCTCGCCATTCCGGATCACAAAGCCAATGACCTCGCCCCATTCGCCCTCACCTTCGGCAATGTAGGAAATGCCGTTTCCGGAATTGCCGGCATAGAGCGTTGTGAACCAGCAGTATTGCAGTATGTCACGCACATTGTCAAGCTCCGGCAGCTCAAAGTCCTCCACCATGCCGCCCTGTGCAGCACATTTCACGATCCCCATGCAGATCGCATCAAGCATGGAGTCAGGCAGTGCATTGCAGTGCTCCGCACAACGCTGTGCATAGTTGGCATCATCAGGGTTCTGGATGCAGATGAACATTTCGGGCTGATTGGCTTCGTTGCGTAGGATGCGGCTCTGAAAGATACCCTCCCACATATCATCGTCCTGATTTCGCCATTGGATCATGTTCATTCCTCCTCGGGAAACATTTCGTCATAGACTTCTTCCCATTCGTCGCCGTATTCGCCATCGGCACACTGTTCGATCCAGCAGTAGAGATCATCGAGCAGATCAATGAAGCTGTCGAACAGCGTGATCTCACGGCCCTCGAATTCACGGAAAAAGCGTCCGGTTTTCTTGTTGAAATAATAGTCATCGCCGTCACCGATCACCGTGCCGATGCACACATAATCAGTTCCCTCGCAAGCATCCGGCAGGAACAATTCAGAGCCTCCGTCGGTCATGTTGGCGTACTTTGTCAGCATGAGCCACTGCTTATACAGTTCCGGAATCGGACAGCCGATCTCCTGCTCTGCCGCCTGCAATTCCTGCTCGTCGGCTGGCGGATCGAATGTACAGCTTCCACCAAGCTCGTCCATTACGGCACAGAGCTTGCAGATGTCCTCATAGTATTCCTGCACGGTGATGGGTGCATTCTCTTCACAGAAGTTAGAATAGCCGAGTTCTTTGAGGACGCACTCACAGCCGTGAATGTCAAATCTTCCCGTATCCGATGCGTCGCACCAGTTTTGCAGGGCGTAGTCAAGCAGCTGCTTTGCGGTGTCGGGATCGCAGAGATTCAATGCTGCCGGCTGTCCATACAGCAGACAGGGAATGCCGCCCTGCGGATCGCCGAATGAGTGATTTGCTGAAAACTGGAGATAGATTTCCAGCTCCGGATTCTGCACGGGGCTGAAAAACAGGTAGTGGGAAAAGGCATGCTCTGAGAGCTTTTTGTAGGTATATACCCAGTGAAACTCTGTGTCATTACATGATAATGTTGAAAAATTAGTTTTGTCCTGCATGATATGCCTCCTTACTTAGATTCGTCCGGTCGGATATGCGTCAGCTCCGTGAACACCTCGCCGTCAAAATGCGGGATCAGCAGGTGAAAATCGCCTCGTGTGTCACGGATCTCAATGCGGTAGTAGTACGAGAAAAAGTGCCCATAGCTGTTGCTTGTGATCTTGTAGGGCTTGTATTTCGGAGAGTTGAAAGGCTCATCCTTATGCCATTCCGGAAAGCTGATGCGTTTTTTGATAAGCGTCATACTGCGGATGGAGGGAAGCGGAATCTCCCAACGCTGCATGGTATCTGCAAGGCAGAGATTACCATCACGAACGAACGCCGCCATGCTGATATTGAGATATTTCGTCAGACCTGCATCCTTATGGCGGGGCTTGCCGTCTTTCAGCACATAGCGTTCACCGAGCACATCCATTTCCAGTGCATCCTCCGGAACGCCGAGTGCCTGCCGGAGATCGGAAAACAGTTTCTCCGAATCCTGTATATGTTCCGCAAGCTCGGTGCTTTTGTTCATCCGCTTCATACGGTTTCTGCCATAGAGAAATAGTCCCAGCCACAGAATGAAGCAAACCACACCGATCCAGTGCAGAACAGGAGCGTTGCGGTAGCCCTCCATGAAGCTGACATCGGATTTCAGAGTGCCGATCAGCACGACAAACCAACCGAACCAACAGATGATTTTCACGATGATAAGCGGCAGCGGAAGGTCGGCTTTTTTCAGAAATCTTTCGCTTTCCGTCTGCATCCGCATCATCTCCGATTCCAGCTCCGGCGGAATTTCGGCAGTCTGAAACGCCGCACAATCCGGCTTATCGTCCTCCTGCTCTATGTTCACGCCGAAGAAATTGAATGATGTAGATTCCATTGCAGTTATCTCCAGATGCTTTCTTCCAGCACCTCACCGGTCAGGCGGAAATCTCTGTCAAAGCCGATGGATACCATCCATTCGGACTGGAATTCGTCGGGGTTATCTCCGGCATCGAATTCCAGTGTGAACAGGGATTTTTCGTAGTTCTTTTTGAAATTCACGCCGCAAAGATCAAACGCAATTCCGGTATCGGAATACCATGTTTTGTACAATTTGTTTTCCTTTGCATATTCATGGCACTTCTCATCCAGCTCCGGCAGCCTGTCCCTGAGCTGAATGAGAAAATCCCTGTCGAGCAGGTCACATACTTCCTGTTCGGTGAAGTTATGAAAATCGAGTGAGATCCACTTGCCGTCGGGAAAAGGGATGGTGGTGGTGACATTTCCTCTGCGAACGCCCCACTCTTTGCCTTCGTGTCCTAAGAGGGACATGATTTCTGATTTGTTCATGTAATCACTCCTTTATAGAAATTTCAGTCCATTATAGACAGTACGATAATTGTCGTCCCTGATGTCAATGACGGGTAAAATAATCATGAAAATGTCCTTTCTATACGAGTGACAGAGGAATCACATTACAGCTCCCCTGCTGCAAGAAGTTTTACAAATTCTGCAAAGCTGTCTGCAAGTTTATGTGAAACTTTGAGAACATTTTCATAAGTAAACGGCAGATGCTCCATGTTCTCTTCGCAGCAGATTTCCTCTTCATCACACAGAAACTCATGCGAACATAAATATACGGAGAATTGCGGATCATTCAGATCCATGCAGACAGCATCTCCGATAAACGTTGATGCAAATGTAAACAATCCGAACGGAAGTATATTTGCACCCGGAATATAATCAGTATTTTCTGCTTGCATTCTTTCAATGCCATAAAATACAAAATCCCCAGATTCTGCATCTTCTTCCGGAATTGCAGTTCTGTACACTTCCATGAAAAGTTCGGGCAATTTACCGGATGAAATTTCCTGTAGTTTTTCAAGCTCATCATCCGTCGGCTTTCTGAATGAAATATCCTCAAGGCTGCTTAAAAAGCGATAAAACTGATTGTTCATCTATAACCTCCAGAATTTCAGCTTCATCATTACAGATCCCCGAAATTCCGCAGAATCTGCAATCCCACTTCGCCGCTCTTCTCCGGATGGAACTGTGCACCATAGACGTTCTTTCCATCCCAGACCATTGCAGGGACTCTGCCGCCGTATTCGCACCATGCGGCAAGATCCTTGTCCGCACACTTTGCCGCATACGAATGCACAAAGTACACAAACGGTGC
Source organism: Oscillospiraceae bacterium (assembly GCA_017462785.1). Classification (GTDB taxonomy): domain Bacteria; phylum Bacillota; class Clostridia; order Oscillospirales; family Ruminococcaceae; genus UBA3855. Next base: position 57,056 of record JAFTQJ010000055.1, read on the forward strand.
ATCACCCAGATTTTGCAGGAGGGGGCAGTCATTCTCGATCTCCAGCTTATTCCAGCCCATATGGGGGATGATGAGATCGGGGGCATCAATGCGGTCCACTTCACCTTCGATCAGGTTCAGTCCCTCGCATTCTTCAAATTCATAGCTCTTGGACAGAAGCATCTGCATACCAAGACAAATGCCCAGAAGCGGCTTCTTCTGTGCCTGTTCACAGAGCACCTTGTCCAGCCCCTTGGAACGGAGCATTTTCATGGCTGCCGGAAATGCACCAACGCCGGGGAGGATGATCTTATCCGCCGCTTCGATCTCTGCAATATCGTCCGTCAGCTTGCTTTCAAGTCCCAGATAATCCAGAGCATTCTTGACGCTGAAAATATTTCCAGCACCGTAATCTACAATTGCAATCATCCTAACATTCCTTTCGTGGAGAAGCATTCGCCGCTCTGTGTCGGTGTCACTGCCATGCGGAGAGCATGGGCAACAGCCTTGTAAGCGGCTTCGATTTTATGGTGGTCGTTCTTGCCGTACAGGATATTCACATGCAGCGTTATGCCGGCATTGAATGCGAAGGCACGGAAAAATTCCTCCGTCAGACAGCAGTCATATGCACCGCACATGGGGTTTGTGAATTCGCCGTTGAACACCAGAAACGGACGGTTGCTGATGTCGAGAGAGCAGAACGCAAGGGATTCATCCATCGGGATATAGGCAGAGCCGTATCTGGCAATGCCGCTTTTGTCGCCCAATGCCTTGGCGAGTGCCTGACCGAGTACAATGCCGGTATCCTCTACAAGATGGTGAGCATCCACATGAATGTCACCGACCGCCTTGATTTGCATCGGAATGCGGCTGTGCACCGAAAGTGCTGTCAGCATATGGTCGAAAAAGCCCACACCGGTGGAGATCTCGGTCATGCCGTTCTCCGGCAGGATGGTGACTGTGATGTCGGTTTCACGGGAGGTTCTGGTTACAGCTGCTGTATTCATGCGTTACCTCGTTTCGGGAGCGTACGGAGGATTTCTTCAAGTGCTGTGAAGAATGCCTCCATTTCTTCAGGCGTACCGATGGTGATTCTCAGGTACTGGCTGATGCGGGGCTTGTTCCAGTGGCGTACAAAGATCCTGCGTTCCTTGAGGGCAGCAAAGATCTCAGCGGCATCATAATCCGGATGCGATGCAAAAATGAAATTGCTCATGGAATCCGGATAGGTAAAGCCCATTGCGGTCAGTCTTTCCTTGGCATGCTCACGGGTCGCTGCGATCCGCTGGGTGGTCTTTTCAAAATAAGCCGTATCCTTCACAGCCTCCGCACCGCAGAGCTGTGTCAGGGGGTTCATAGTGTAGGAATTGACGGAGAATTTCACATCATTCAGGTACTTGATCATCTTCTCGCTGCCGATGGCGAAGCCGATTCGCATGCCAGCCATGGAACGGGACTTGGAAAAGGTCTGGATGACCAGCAGATTTTCGTATTTGTCCAGCAGAGAAAGTGCACTCTTGCCGCCGAAATCAATGTATGCCTCGTCCACCATCACCACAGAATCGGGGTTTGCCCTGATGATCTCCTCCACGGTTTCCAGCGATTCCAGAACGCCGGTGGGGGCGTTCGGATTCGGGAAAATGATACCGCCGTTTTCGATTCTGTAATCCGCCGGATCAATGCGGAAATCCTCTGTCAGCGGGATCGTCTTGTAGGGAATGCGGTACACATCCGCCCAGACATCATAGAAAGAATAGGTGATGTCGGGGAACAGAATGGGCTTGTCGGAATTGAAAAAGGTCATGAATGCCATGGAAATGACATCATCCGAGCCGACACCCACAAAGATCTGCGAGGGCTTGACCTTGTAGAAATCTGCAAGGGCGTTCACCAGCACCTCGGAATTGGTATCGGGGTACAGCCGCATGCGGTGATACTCATAATTACTGAGGATCTCTGCAACACGGAGCGTCGGCGGATAGGGGTTTTCGTTGGTGTTCAGCTTGATGACATCCGTACATTTCGGCTGTTCACCGGGGGTATAGGGCACAACACGCCGGATATTGGATTCCCAGTTCATGGTTATTCCTCCTCGAAACGAACCTTGATGGCATTGGCATGTGCCGTCAGACCCTCACGCTCTGCAATCAGGACAATGTCGTCCTTTGCTTCACGCAGAGCCTCTTCTGTATAGTAAATGTAGCTGGAACGCTTGATGAAGCTGTTCACGCCGAGCGGAGAGAAGAATCTTGCTGTACCGCTGGTCGGGAGAACGTGGTTCGGACCTGCATAATAGTCACCCAGCGGCTCGGATGCATAAGCACCGAGGAACACGGAACCGGCATTATCCAGCACGCCGATCAGCTCCAGCGGATTTTCCATGAGCACTTCAAGGTGCTCCGGTGCAATGGCATTGGCAAGCTCGACTGCCTCTTCACGGGTGTCACAGATCAGGATGGCGGCATAGTCACGCAGGGACTTTTCGATGATCTCCTTTCTGGAGAGGTATGCCATCTGGCGTTCGATCTCGGCTTCTACCTTTTCTGCGAGGGAAGCGTCCGTTGTCACAAGAATAGAGGATGCCAGTACATCGTGCTCTGCCTGCGACATGAGGTCTGCGGCGATGAACTTCGGATCTGCGGTCTTGTCCGCCATCACGAGGATCTCGCTCGGACCTGCGATCATGTCAATATCGACAACGCCGTACAGGAGCTTCTTTGCTGTTGCAACGTAGATGTTGCCGGGGCCTACGATCTTGTCCACCTTCGGGATCTCCTCCGTACCGTATGCAAGGGCAGCGATTGCCTGTGCACCGCCGGAGAGGAATACTCTGTCCACGCCGCAGATGGCAGCAGCTACAAGGATGTCCTTGTTCGGTGTGCCGTCCTTGCAGGGCGGAGTTACCATGATGATCTCCTTGACACCTGCGATCTTGGCAGGAATGGCATTCATCAGGACACTGGACGGATAGGCTGCTGTGCCGCCCGGCACATACAGACCCACACGCTCCAGACCACGGACTCTCTGGCCGAGGATCACGCCGTTATCCTTGGCATCAATGAAGCTCTGGGACTTCTGGCGGTTGTGGAAATCAGCAATATTTTCCTGTGCATTCAGCAGAGCATTGACAAATTCCATGTCCGCTTCGTTCAGTGCATCGTTGATGACCTCACGGGGTACCTCGTAGTACTGGGGCAGATTGCCGTCGAATTTCTTGGTATATGCCTTGACAGCCTCATCGCCGCCCTCTCTGACTGTGTCGATGATCTCGGAAACGACCTGTGTCACACGGCGGTCGGTTTCACCGCTGCGGCGTTCGAGTTCCTTGAGAAATGCGTATTCCTGTGTGCCGTCACATACAATCTTCTTAACCATTGATCTTCTCCTCCACTTTCTGTACAAAGCTTTCGATCTCCTGCTGACGCATCTTCAGGCTGACGGTATTCACGATCAGTCTTGCAGAGATCTGTGCAATATCTTCTACAACTTCCAGTCCGTTTTCCTTCAGGGTCGTACCGGTTTCGACAATATCCACGATACCGTCCGCCAGCTCCAGCAGGGGTGCCAGCTCCACGGAGCCTTCGATCTTGACGATGTCCACGTCCATGTTCTTGCCCTCGAAGAAATTACGGGTCACGTTCGGATACTTGGATGCGATCGTCTTGACACCAAAACCGTCATAGAACGGGTAATCCTTCTTGGTTGCAAGGGCGAATTTGCACTTGCCGAAACCCAGATTCACCAGCTCAAACAGTTTGCCGTTCATTTCCATCAGCGTGTCCTTGCCGACAACGCCCATGTCACACACACCATGCTCCACATAGGTGATGACATCGGCTGCCTTTGCAAGCACGACTTCGAGATTCGCATCCGGTACATACAGGATCAGCCGTCTGCCTTTTTCGTGCAGCTCGGTGCAGTCATAGCCAAGGCTTTCCAGAAGCTTGACGGTGTCCTTTTCCAGTCTGCCCTTGGTCAGGGCAATACGCAGCGGTTTATTCATTTCCATCGACCTCCGTGATTTCCTCGGAAACGATGATGATCTTTCCGATGTTCTTGTCCCTTGCATATTCATGCACCAGCTCCATGTCGGAGAACAGGGCATGCTCCACAATTCTTCCCTCTCTGCGAAATCTCTCGGCAACTGCGACCGCCTGTGCTTCGTAGCCGTCCGCTGCTGCAACCAGTACGTCCGGTGTCGGGAGCTGCGGCTTGCAGAGCTTTGCTGCTGCACTTGCGACTGCATCCACATTCACAGCCATGCCGACTGCGGGGATGTCGTAGCCGAATTCGGAGAGGAGCTTGTCATATCTGCCGCCGGAGAGCACTTCCTCGCCGCAGCCCTCCAGATAACCCTTGATGACCAGTCCTGTATAATAATCAGTCTTGTTGACAAGACCCAGATCCACGGTGATCTTGCCGTTCTGGTTCAGCTCGCAGATCTCCAGATACAGCTCCTTGAGCTGCTGGAGGAGCATTTCGATCCTCGCATCCTGAAAGAGTGCAGCTGCCTTGTCGAATACCTCTTCGCCGCCGAACAGGGTCGGGAGCTTTTTGAGTGCCTTGGTGATTCTGTTGTCGCCCATGTGGTCGAGCAGGTCATTGAGGGCAGGATAGTTCTTTTCCTCGATCAGACTGCGGATCTCCTCTTTCTGTGCAGGGGTTGCATTCAGGCTGTGCATCAGCTCACGGAAAATACCCACATCGCCCAGCTCCAGAGAATAATTCACACCAACGGAGGAGAGCACGGAAACGGCAGCAGAGATGATCTCCACATCCGCCATTCTGGAGGAAGAACCGATCAGCTCGATACCGGTCTGCACGATCTCGTCGCTTCTGCCCTTCAGGGACGGCTCAAAACGGTAGACCGGCTGATTGTAGAACAGACGCAGCGGCAGCATGGCATCCTTCAGACGGGTCGCAACGACTCTTGCGATCGGCATGGTAGAATCCGGACGCAGTACCAGCAGTCTGCCCTTGCTGTCGGTCAGCTTGTACAGCTCTTCCTGCGGAAAATAACGGGAATTCAGGTCAAATACATCATAGAATTCCAGTCCGGGCGTGACCAGCTCCGCATAGCCCATTCTCTTGAAAATAGCGTGGATCTCCGCTTCTGCGGCACGCTTGACATAGCATTCTTCAAATAAATAGTCCCTCGTTCCCTCGGGGGTGATCAGATCATATCGACGCATAGTTTTCCTCTTTTCTGTTACTTTAGTCTGCTACTATGATAATATGGTAACACATTATTCCTTGTTTGTCAAGTTAAAAGAAGGACATCTGTGTGGATTTCGGCAAATCGCCAAATGCTCCTAAACCATCAAGCATTTCAATTATGGTTTTTGACGCACCGCTCTGCGTCTGGAATTCCTCCACGGAGAGGAAATCCTTTTTCTGAGCCGCCTCATAGAGTCCGTTTGCAGCGGATTCACCGCAGCCGGGCATGGCGGAAAACGGAATGCGGATCTTTCCGTCCTCGATCTGGAATTTGTAGGCATGGGATTTGTAGAGATCAACGGGCAGGAAGCTGAATCCACGGCTCATCATTTCATTGACGATGAGGAGAATATCATAGAGGTCGGTTTCCTTTTTTGAACGCTCATTGCCCTTTTCTTTCAGCTCGTTGATCTTGGCACGGACAGCATCAATGCCGGCAATCGCCAGCTCCACATCAAAGTCACCGCCTCGTACTGTGAGGTAGGTGGAGTAGAATTCCAGCGGTTTGTAAAGCTTGAACCAACCGAGCTTCATGGCGGCGATGACGTAGGCGGCAGCATGTGCCTTCGGGAACATGTACTTGATTTTCAGACAGCTCTCGATGTACCAGTCCTCAACGCCGTTGTCTTTCAGCATCTGGATGATCTCGGGGGTGAAATTGTTCGGTGCCTTGCCCTTTCGTGTCCACTCCATGATGGTGAACGCCATTTTCGGCTCAACGCCCTTATAGAGCAGTGTGGTCATGATACTGTCACGGGTTCCGATTACCTCGGAAATCGTGCAGGTACCGGCTTCAATGAGATCCTTGGCATTGCCCAGCCATACGTCCGTACCGTGGGAAAGTCCGGAGATCTGCAAAAAGTCGCTGAATTTGGTGGGCTTTGCATCCATCAGCATGCCAATGGTGAAGCCCGTGCCCATTTCGGGGATGCCGAGGCTTCCCGTAGGGCAGTAGATCTCCTCCTTGGTGACACCGAGCACGGAGCAGTCCGTGCACATTTTGATGACCTGTGGATCGTAGCCGGGGATGTCCTTGATCTTCAGTCCCGTCAGATCCTCCAGATGCTTGTAAAGTGTGGGCACCACATGTCCCAGCTCATCAAGCTTGAGGATGGTATCATGGATGGAATGGAAGTCGAAATGGGTGGTGATGACATCCGAATCGGTGGAATCCGCCGGATGCTGCACGGGGGTGAAGTCGTACACCTCGTAGTCCGAGGGTACAACGACCATGCCGCCGGGATGCTGTCCGGTCGTTCTCTTGATGCCGGTGCAGCCGATGGAAAGGCGGTTTTCCTCCGCTGCCGGAACGGTCGTGCCGTTCTCTTCCAGGTATTTCTTGACAAAGCCGTATGCGGTTTTGTCTGCGATGGTACCGATGGTGCCCGCCTTGAACACGTTGTCACGTCCGAACAGCTCTTCTGTGTAGCGGTGGGCACTGGATTGGTATTCGCCGGAGAAATTCAGGTCAATATCGGGAGCCTTATCGCCGTCGAAGCCGAGGAAGGTTTCAAACGGAATGTCGTGTCCGTCCGGAATGAGCTGTTCTCCGCATTTCGGACAGTTTTTGGGCGGCAGGTCAAAGCCGGAGCCGTAGGTGCCGTCCGTGATGAATTCGCTGTACTGGCATTTCTTGCAATAGTAATGCGGTACGAGGGGGTTTACCTCGGAAATACCTGCCATGGACGCAACGAATGAGGAGCCTACCGAACCTCGTGAGCCGACCAGATAGCCGTGCTCTTCGGAGTTATAAACCAGCTTCTGGGCGATCATGTAGAGCACAGAGAAGCCGTGCTTGATGATGGAGGTCAGCTCACGGTCAAGCCGCTTTTCCACGATCTCGGGCAGCGGATCACCGTAAATAGAACGTGCCCGCTCGTGCGTGATGCGTTTAAGATCCTCCTCTGCTCCCTCGATGGTCGGGGTGAAGGTTCCTTTGGGGATCGGGTGAACATGTTCGCAGGCATCCGCAATGCGGCAGGGATTGTCGATGACGATCTCCTCCGCTTTTTCCTTGCCGAGGTAGGAGAATTCCTCCAGCATCTCGTCCGTCGTCCGCAGATAGAGGGGCGGCTGGAATTCCGCATCGGAGAAGCCCTGTCCGGAGGTCAGGATCTTGCGGAATACGCTGTCCTTCTTGTCAAGAAAGTGGACATCACAGGTGGCAACAACGGGAATTCCCAGCCTATCGCCCAATGCAACGATGCGGCGGTTATAATTGCGGAGGGTTTCTTCATCCTGTGCGGTTTCGTTGCGGATCATGAATTCATTGTTGGCAATGGGCTGGATTTCGAGATAATCGTAGAATTTCGCCAGCTTTTCCAGCTCCGCATCCGAAGCTCCGTCCACCATTGCACTGAATAGCTCGCCAGCTTCGCAGGCACTGCCGAAGATCAGACCGTCACGGTGCTGCTCCAGCACGGATTTCGGGAGGAGGGGGTGACGGTAGAAATAATTGAGATGTCCATAGGAAACCAGACGGTAGAGGTTTTTCAGACCGACCTGATTGCGGACAAGGATGATCTGGTGGTAGGATTTGAGCTTCTTGACATCAATTTCATCCGTCTTGGTGTTGAGGTCATTGAGCGTTTCCACGCCGTTATTTTTCACCAGACGGCTGACAAGCTCGATGTAGATCTTCGCCAGCATCAGGGCATCATCGGAGGCTCTGTGATGGTCGAATTTGCCGAGTTTGAGGTGCTTTGCCACGATATTCAGCTTGTGGCGGTTCAGCTCGGGCAGCGTGGACTGACAGAGCACGAGCGTGTCGATCCAGTTGTACGGGAAGTCAATGCTGTGCCGTTTGCAGACCTCGTTGATGAAGGACGTATCGAATGTCGCATTGTGTGCCGCAAGAACGGGCGTATCTCCGCAGAATTCCATGAACATGCGGAGTGCCTCGGCTTCCTTGGGAGCATCTGCGACCATGTCCTGTGTGATGCCGGTCAGCTCCACGATCTTCTGCGGGATGGTTCGCTCCGGATTGACCATGGTGTTGAAGCTCTCCACCACACGGAGATTTTTCAGACGGACTGCACCGATCTCCGTCAGGCGGTCACGTTCATAGCTCAAACCGGTGGTTTCCACGTCAAATACGATGATCTCATCGTTGATGCTGCGGTCGTCATTGCCTTTGAGGATCATGGGGCGATTGAGGTCATTGACTACATACGCTTCACAGCCGTAGAGCACCTTGAAATTGGGATCCTTCAGGGATTTTTCCGCATTCATCGCATCCGGAAATGCCTGCACGACACCATGATCGGTGATGGCAATGGCAGGATGCCCCCACGCATGGGCACGCTTGATGAGGGAGCCAGCATCGCTCACTGCGTCCATTGCGGACATATTGGTATGGCAGTGCAGCTCCACACGCTTGCGTTCTGCTGTGTCCTTTCTCTGCTTCCGCTTCATTTTCACAATGGAATCGGGACGCAGGACGGGTTCATGTGCAAAGGCATCATCCTCGATCTTTCCGGTAATGAGGATGGTCGTGCCTTTTTTCAGCTCGCCGAGGGGCATCATTTCCAGCTTTTTCACCGTTTCAAAGAGCTTGACCGTCACAGAGCCGGAAAAATCCGTGATCTGGTAGGTCATGATGCGTCTGCCGCCACGGATGTCCTTGGTTTCAGAGGCGAAAATATCGCCGAATACGGTCACTCTCTGTCCACGGGTCGCCAGTGCCGCAGGAATCGAAATGGGAGCTTCACGGATGGTGCGACCCATGATGAGCGTACCGCTTCCCTCCTCCGCATCCAGATTGAGGTGTTCCAGAGAAACCGACTGCGGTTCCGTCGGTACAGGGGGCGGCGGCGGCAGATCCGGCTCCATGATGGGCGGCGGAGGCGGAATGTATTCCGGCGGTGCTTCTGCGATCACACGGTCAAGGGCATCCTCCGAGAGCGTATCCGGACCGTTCAGCGTGACCTTGATGGTACGGGAAAAGTGCTGCTGCACAAATCGCTCGAACACCTGCGTGAATTTGAATTTCTCCAGAATCGGATAACCGCCGTTCTGCAATTCAATGTGGATATGATCCTCTTCCCACACCACATCGGCACGATTCAGGAAACCGTTGATAATGGGCAGTTCCCGTTTGAGCATCTCTGTGAGTACGGGATAGCATTCCTTTTTGAACAGGGAGGGGTCATAGCGGCAGTCCAGCCGGACTGTCTTGACCTGAAGTGCCCGTTCCGTGCTTTGCTCAAAATGCAGGATGTCCGCAAAGGGGACGATATTCGGGAACCGTACAGAAAAGGTAATATCGTTCAGTGCGGCTTCATCGTAGCGGATGTCCTCGATCACGCCCTGATGCACGGAAACCGGCAAATCCGTGGTATATTCATTTAAAAATTCCAGCAAAGTTGCATTCGCCATAGCTTCCCCCATTCCAGATTACAGTTTTGCAAGCTCTTCCATCAGTGCAGGAACGATCTCCTTTTCAGGCACCTTTCTGAGAATTTCTCCGTGCCGGAACAGCAGACCGATTCCGTCACCGCCGGCAACGCCGATATCAGCTTCACGGGCTTCACCGGGACCGTTGACAATGCAGCCCATGACTGCAATTTTCACGTCCTTCTCGACGCCCTCCACAGCGGCTTCCACCTGTTTTGCAAGGGAAACGAGGTCGATCTTGGTTCTGCCGCAGGTCGGGCAGGACACGATCTGCACGCCGCCACGCTTGCCGATGCTTTTGAGAATGTCCTTGGCAGCAGCGATCTCACGGATGGGGTCATCGGTCAGGGAAACACGGATGGTTTCGCCGATGCCGTCATGCAGGAGGGAGCCAATGCCGATGGCGGACTTGATGAGTCCCATGCGTTCCGTGCCGGCTTCAGTCACACCGAGATGCAGCGGATAGCTGCATTTTTCTGCGGCAAGACGATAGCTGTCGATCATACGGTTCACATCGGAGGATTTGATGGAAATGACAATATCCTCAAAGTCAAACTGTTCAAGCATTGATGCATGGTGCATGGCACTTTCCACGAGGGCTTCAGGGGTGGGAGAGCCGTATTTTGCAAGGATCTCCTTTTCGAGAGAGCCGGAATTCACGCCGATGCGGATCGGGATATTTCTGGACTTGCAGGCTTCTGCAACCTGACGCACTCTGTCCATATCGCCGATATTGCCGGGGTTGATGCGGATCTTGTCAACACCTGCGGCAGCGGATTCAAGGGCAATGCGGTAATCGAAATGGATGTCCGCAACCAGCGGAATGCTGATCTTTTCCTTAATCGCCGGAATCAGGCGGACTGCATCGAGCGTGGGGATCGCTGCACGGATGATCTCACAGCCAGCCGCTTCGAGAGCGACTGCCTGTGCAACGGTGGCTTCCACGTTTTCAGCAGGGACATTGAGCATGGACTGGATGTAGATATGACTGCCGTCCAGTGTGCAGTTTCCGACTTTAACGGGTTTGACATTTCTCATAGTTGACACCTCGTATGTTAATTTTCATTCCAAATCTCAAAATAGGGCTTATTATTATAAATCTGGCATACTGCATATTGATTTTCGCCGATTCTCCAGTAATTTCTGACAATGCCCGAACCGACCATACCGCTTGGTTCACCTATGGCAGACACGACTTCATCATAGGTCAGAGAACTTTCATTGACATGGCGGAAATAATCCTCCGGTACAGCAACGATCCGATCTGAATTGATGTTGTATGGCATCAATCCGCCCACATTTTTTGTACGGGTAAAAGCAAGGCGTGTCGGATAATGATTTTGCTGTCCGCTGTTTACGGCGGTGATGGAGATGAGCAAAAGGGCGAATATGCTTGATAAAATAATCATTCTTTTCATGATACAGTTTCTCCGATTTGGGGCTGGCATGTGGGTATCACCCCCCCTGAATCATCCTCAGAATATCCTGGAACGTTACCGCCACCATCAGGAGCATGAGCAGGGCAAGACCGATGAAATGCACCATGCCCTCGTGCTCAGGATTGAGGGGCTTGCGGCGGATGGCTTCGACAAGCAGGAACATCAGTCTGCCGCCGTCGAGTGCCGGCAGGGGCAGGAGGTTGAAAATTCCCACGTTGATCGTGATGAACGATGCCAGAGAAAGGACGGAGATCAGGCTCTCCTTGATGGTTTCTCCCATGGATGCCGCCTCGCCGATCGTGGTGATGATGCCCACGGGACCGGAGAGATCATGGAATCCGTACTTGCCTGTGATGAGGTCGATCAGGGATGCCCAGATGAGTCTGCCGGTGGAGAGTGTGTTCAGTGCACCGTAGCGGATGACGTTCAGGAAATTGCATTTTTCTGCTTTGACATAAAAATCCAGTCTGCCCTCGGTGGCGGTGTTGTAGAAGGTCACGTTTTCAAGCGTCACCCGCTCGCCGTCACGCTCAACAACAACCGTCATTTCGTCATTTTCGGTATTCTGGAGCTTGTAGGAAAGGTCGGTATCCGTGAAGATCCGCATTCCCTCAATGGAAATAATGGTATCCCCGACCTGAAGTCCGCAGGTTTCGCTTGTGGAGGTCGAGGTACGTTCGCCCGTTTCTGCATCCTCCGTATAGGTGAAGCCGGCAATAGTCGTGGTCACGACATCCTGATAGAGCAATGTGGTCGTGACAATGAGCAGGAATCCGAGGAGAATGTTCATCACGGCACCTGCCACGACAACCGCCATGCGTTTTGGTACGGATTTTTTGCTGAAAGCACGGGGGTCATCGCTTGCATCATCCTCACCCTCCATTGCACAGAAACCGCCGACCGGAAAAAGCCGCAGGGAGTATTGTGTTTCTTTTCCCTGCTTTTTCAGGATCACAGGTCCCATGCCGATGGCAAATTGATTGACTCGGATGCCGCAGAGCTTGGCAACAATGAAATGTCCGAATTCGTGGATCGCAATGATCACGCCGAATACGATGAGCGAAATGAGAATCGTTGTCATACACCATAAATCCTTTCTATATGATTGCGGCAGCTGTTACTTTTGCAGGATCCTGCTGCGGACGAATGCACGAGCCTCTCTGTCCGCACGGAGTACCTCTTCATAGCAGGTGACTGCACCGCCCTGCACGGATTCCATTGCAGCTCTTACAAGCTCTCCGATCTGCAAAAAACCGATCTCATCACGCAGGAACCAGCCGACTGCTTCCTCGTTTGCCGCATTGACGATGCAGGGACGCAAGCCCCCCTCCTTGATGGCATCAATGGCAGCACGCAGACAGCCGAAAGTTTCATAATCGGGCTGCTCAAAGGTCAGGGTACCGTATTCCGTGAGGGAAAGCGGACGGGTCGGGCAGGGCTTACGCTCCGGATACAGGAGTGCATACTGGATCGGGATCTTCATGTCCGGTACGCCCATCTGACCGATCACCGCATAATCCTCGAATTCCACCGCAGAATGCAGGACGCTCTGGCGATGCACGACGATTTCGATCTGGGAGGGATCGAGGTCAAAAAGCCACTTGGCTTCGATGAATTCCAGTCCCTTGTTCATGAGCGTGGAGGAGTCGATCGTGATCTTATTACCCATGTCCCAGTTGGGATGCTTCAAGGCATCCGCCGCACGGACATTGGCAAGCTCCGCAGCGGTTTTTCCGAAAAACGGACCGCCGGAGGCTGTGAGGATGATCTTCCGGACACGGTTCATGGAGTTGCCCTGTAAGCACTGGAAGATTGCGGAATGCTCACTGTCTACGGGGTAGATGTGCACGCCTTTCTCGGCTGCTGCCTGCATGACGAGGGAACCGCCGGCAACGAGGGTTTCCTTATTGGCGAGTGCAACATCCGTTCCGGCTTCAATTGCGGTCAGTGTCGGGAGAAGTCCCACCATGCCGACCACGCTGTTGAGCACAATGTCCGCTTCACGGGAGCCTGCGATCTTGCAAAGCCCCTCCATGCCGGTCAGGATCTCGATGTCCTCCCCTGCCAGCAATTCTGTAAGGAGGGGTTTCTTGGTTTCGTCAAAAATGCAGACACAGGAGGGCTTGTATTCCTTCGCCTGCTGTGCAAGCTTTTCAGCCTGACTGTGTGCGGCAAGTGCGGTAACACGCATGCCGTGCATTTTGACGACCTCCAGAGCCTGTGTACCGATGGAACCGGTGGAGCCGAGAATGGCTACAGTTTTCATATTCGTTCATCCTTTCCTGATACGATCATTTTGCCCCCGATCTGCCGTTCTGAGCAAAAAAGGCGGAGCAATACAATAAACCCATCCGCATTGCAGGACAGGTTTATTGCAGATTATCATTCAAAAATAGAAAATAATGTTAAGAATCCATACAATGCAGGAACAACAAACAGCACGCTGTCAAAGCGATCCATCAGACCACCGTGTCCCGGCATGATTGTACCATAATCCTTGATGCCCTTCTGACGCTTGACTACGGATGCACTGAGATCACCAGCAACGCTGATGACGGCACAGACTGCACCGAGCATGCATGCAGCAAAGTAATTCACCTGCAAATCCATACCGCCTGCTCTGCGGATCAGAGCATAAACAAGACAGATCAATCCGAACACGACCATGTTGGCGATCACGCCGCCCAGAAAACCTTCCACGGTTTTTTTCGGGCTGATCTGCGGACAGAGCTTGTGCTTGCCGAGATAAACGCCGGCAAAGTATGCACCGGAATCTGCGATCCAGCCGCCGCAGAGTGCCAGAAGCACATAGAGCATGCCGTGGTCGTCCGCCTGTTTGAGCGTGATGACCATACTCAGGGATCTGGAAACGAGGACAGCGGACATGATCATGAATGCGATCTGTTCCACATGAAACGTTTTGGATTTATGCAGAAACTCGATAAAAATCAGCATCAGGCACAGAAACTGCATCAACGGCAGATATGCCTGCACATTGTAGAATTCAAGAAACGGCGTAATGATGCCGTAAAGCAACATGCCCGTGAATGCGATCCGGAACTGCATGCCGTCCACAGCCTTTGCCAGCTCACTCAGAATGATGCCGATGACGCAAGCCAAAGCAAGCGGAAACAGGAAGGTCTGATTGAGAAAAAGAACCAGAAGTGCCACTGCGATTCCCACAAAGGACGAGATCAGACGCACTGTCATGAATCAGACACCTCCGAATCTTCTGCCTCTGCCTGCAAAATCGATCAGAGCCTTATTGAGTTCCTCAGGCGAGAAATCCGGCCAGAGCACATCGGTGAAATAATACTCCGCATAGGCACACTGCCAGATCAGATAATTGGAGAGCCGCAGTTCACCGCTGGGACGGATGACCAGATCCACATCCGGATGACCGGCTGTGTAGAGGTGGGACGCAATGGTTTCCTCCGTGATGTCCTCGGGAGAAAGTTCCCCATTCTTCACCATTTCCGCAATCTGACGGGCAGAATAAGCGATCTCATCCCTGCCGCCGTAATTGCAGGCAAGCATGACAGTCAGCTGGGAATGGTGTGCGGTGTCCTCCTCGAGCTTGATCATCTTGGTGCGGATGTCCTCCGGATAGACGCTCTTGTCACCCAGAAAAATCGCACGGACACCGTCGCCCAGATGCTTCTGTACCTCATCCAGATACTCACGCATGATGGCAAGGATGCCGTCGATCTCCTCCTTGGGACGCTTCCAGTTCTCCGTGGAGAACACATAGAAGGACGCATAGGGGATGCCGATGTCCTTGCAGTACTGCATGATCCGCTTGAAGTTCTTGCCGCCCTCCACATGTCCAAGGCTTCTCGGAAGTCCACGCTTTTTCGCCCATCTTCCGTTTCCGTCCATGATGAATCCCACATGGGTCGGCAGGATCTCCGGCAGCGAAGTGTCGTCCGCTGCCGTTTTCTTTTTCAAAAATGCCATGATTAGCTCCTAAATCTATTGTATTCGGGAAAAATGATCAGATGCTCATGATCTCCTTTTCCTTTTCTGCAACAGCCTTATCCACCTCTTCGCAGTAACGGTCGGTCAGCTTCTGCACCTTCTTCTCTGCATCCTTCTGATCGTCCTCGGTGATCTCGTTGTTCTTCTTCATTGCCTTGAGCTTTTCCAGTGTATCACGGCGGATGTTGCGGACACTTACCTTTGCATCCTCGCCGGATTTCTTAACGGTCTTGCAGAGATCCTTTCTGCGTTCCTCGGTCAGCTGCGGGAATGTCAGGCGGATCACCTTGCCGTCATTGTTCGGAGTGATGCCGATGTCGGATGCCAGAATTGCCTTTTCGATCGCCTTCAGAGAGGTTACATCCCACGGCTGGATCATCAGGATTCTTGCCTCAGCAACGGAAACTGCTGCCATGGACTGGATCGGTGTGGGTGCACCATAGTAATCGACCATAACCTTGTCGAGGACTGCCGGATTTGCTCTGCCTGCACGGAGAGCTGCAAAATCATTCTTCAGGCGGTCGAGGGTCTTGGTCATCTTTTCTTCTGCTTTTTTGATCTGTTCTTTCATAGTTTTTTGTCCGCTCCGCTTTCTCTGCGGAGCGACTCCTTTCTGTAAAATTGTAGTTTGTCAGGATGGTTTTTTTTTACTTTTCGTAGATCACTGTGCCGACATTCTTGCCGAGGACTGCATCCATGATGTTATCCGGACGGCTCAGATCGAATACGAGCATTGCAAGCTTGTTGTCACGGCAGAGAGTTGCTGCGGTGCTGTCCATCACCGCCAGCTCCTTGGAAAGCACTTCGCTGAAGGTCAGGGTGTCGTACTTGACAGCATCATCGTACTTGTGGGGATCCTTGTCATAAACACCGTCTACGAGGGTCGCCTTCATCATGATCTCCGCTTCGATCTCAATACCACGCAGTGCTGCTGCGGTATCGGTGGAGAAGAACGGGTTGCCGGTTCCGCATCCGAAAATGACAACTCTTCCCTTCTTGAAATGGTTGATCGCCTTGTTGCGGATGTACGGCTCTGCGATCTGCTGCATGGTGATCGCTGTCTGTACACGCACCTCTACGCCGAGGGATTCAAGTACATCAGCAATGGCAAGTGCATTGATGGTGGTCGCAAGCATGCCCATATGGTCAGCACGGGTTCTGTCCAGACCGCCGCACATTTTGCCACGCAGGAAATTGCCGCCGCCGACAACGATGCCGACTTCCACGCCGATGTCCACGCACTTCTTGATGCTCTCGCAGATATTGCCGATGACAGCATAATCCAGACCATGCTTCTTCTCACCTGCAAGTGCTTCGCCGCTCAGCTTGAGCAGGATTCGTTTGTATTTCAGTTCCATTGTATGCCACCTCACATAAATATACTACTTCTATTTTACACTAAAAATTCGATTCTGTAAAGTGTATTTCTGAAAAAAGTCATAATTTTTTTCATTCTTTTTTCAGGAGTGCCGTTTTCCGGCAAATTCTCAGCAAAATTGCAGTATCCCTGCATGATATGACTTTCCGGTGCATATAGTTTCACAGCATACTTTTGACAGGGGGTACCTTATGCGAATGATTTGTTACCGAAAACCGCTTTGCTCCGCACAGGATACGGAGATCCTCGACCGTGCATCCCATAAAATGCACCTGACCCGAAAGCTGCTGCTCTGGGATGTGCTGCTTTTCGCTTTGCTCGGAATCGCAGGGCCGCTGCTTCATGATGCCGCAGAGCTTCCCATTCCTCTCATCCGGTTCATTGCACCGATCAATGAAAGCATCTGGGAGCACCTTAAACTCCTGTTTTTTCCGGCCGCCTTCATCGGTATTCTGCGGCGGCTTGTGACCGGCAGGCTCCAGCATGGGATCCTGACCACCTTTGCGGAGGGCATTGTTCTTTCCATGCTGCTGATGGTGACAGCGTTCTATACTTATTCCGGCGTGATCGGCAGCATCTCACTGATCGTGGACATTGCCCTGTTCTATCTGTGCAGCCTGTTCCTGACGATCTATGTGCACCGCCGTTCCGGCAGGCAGAAAAAAAGCAGTCTGTCAGGGCTTTTCATTCTGCTCCTTCTGGCAGGCTGCTTCTTTTATTTTACGTTATATCCGCCGGATCTTGCGATTTTCAGGGATTTTAGTCAACCACTGCAATGACTTCTACTTCCACAAGGGCACCCTTGGGGAGATCCTTGACAGCAACACAGCTTCTTGCAGGCTTTTCAGTGATGTACTGACCGTACACCTCATTGAATGCTGCGAAATCTGCGATTTCTGCGAGGAAGCAGGTGGTCTTGATGATCTTGTCCATGGAAGTGCCGGCAGCGGTCAGCACTGCCTTCAGATTCTCCATGACCTGTGTGGTCTGTCCCTTGATGTCGGATGCCTCAATGTTTCCGGTTGCCGGAACGATGGCGATCTGACCGGAGGAATAAACCATGCCGTTTACAACAACAGCCTGAGAATACGGGCCGATTGCTGCGGGGGCATTCTCTGTGTAAATCTTTTCTGCCATATGTAACAACTCCTTAACCTACAATTTTGAATCCGCCGTCCGTCAAAGCCTTGCGGATCTGCTGGATGTGCTCACGGTTTCTGGTTTCCATAACGATACGCAGCAGGCAGTCGGTAATATCGCTGTCCTCGCTTGCACGTTCATGGTGGATGGAAATGACATTGCCGCCCATGTCTGCAAGGATCGCAGATACGCCCTTGAGCTGACCGGGCTTGTCCTCAAGCTGAATGGTCATCGTATCGGATCTGCCGGATTTGAGCAGACCTCTCTTGATGACTCTGGAGAGGATGGTCACGTCGATGTTGCCGCCGGATACCAGACATACCACGTTCTTGCCCTTGATGGGGAGCTTATCGAACATAACTGCTGCAACGGCTACCGCACCTGCACCCTCGGCGATCAGCTTATGCTGCTCGATCAGTGCGAGAATTGCGGAGGAAACTTCATCATCCGTAACCGTCACGATCTGATCCACATACTGGCGGCAGTACTCAAAGGTATTGACACCGGGTTCCTTGACCTTGATGCCGTCCGCAATGGTTGCGACCTTATCCAGACACACGATCTCATCGTGTTCGAGCGACTGCACCATGGAGGGTGCACCGCTTGCCTGTACGCCGTAAACCTTGATGTTGGGGTTGAGGGATTTCAGTGCAAATGCCACGCCGGAGATCAGTCCGCCGCCGCCGACCGGAACGACCACTGCATCCAGATCCGGAAGCTGGTCGATGATCTCCAGACCGATGGAGCCCTGACCTGCAATGACATATTCATCATCGAACGGATGAATGAGCGTATAGCCCTTTTCATCACGCAGGGAGAGTGCCTTCTGGTAGGCATCATCATAGACACCGGGCACGAGGCAGATCTCTGCACCATAGCTTCTGGTCGCCTCCACCTTGGAAATGGGGGCACCGTCCGGCAGGCAGATGGTCGCTTTGATGCCATTCTTCTGTGCGGCAAGTGCCACACCCTGTGCATGGTTGCCGGCGGAGCATGCCACAACGCCCTTTGCTTTCTCCTCATCCTTCAGCTGGGAGATCTTATAGTACGCACCTCTTACCTTGAATGAACCGGTAATTTGCAGATTTTCCGTTTTGAGGTAAATATTCGCATCGGAACAGATCTTCGGTGCATGGATCATATCCGTCTGACGAATTACATTTTTCAACACATAGCTTGCATGATAGATTTTATCAAGCGTCAGCATTTCAATCACTCCTTATCCTCTACGGACGCACTGAGCTGTTCAATCAGCTGGCGTGCGGCTCTTGCGGATCTTCCGCTTTTACGCAGTGCGAAGCGTTTAGCCTCCAGTGCAAGCGTTTCACGGTCCATGGACAGTCCGTACTGCTGTGCCAATCCGTATACAATTTCCAGATACAAATCTTTTTTCGGCTTTTCAAAATACACCTTGATGCCGAATCTCTCCGAAAGAGAGATGGTTTCCTGCATGGTGTCCTGACGATGCACCTCGTCCCCTTCCCTTGCAGAGAATGTTTCACGCACGATATGACGGCGGTTGCTGGTCGCATAGATCACGGTATTATGGGATCTTGCTGCAACACTGCCCTCCAGAACAGCCTTGAGTGCACTGAAATCATCATCATTATCCTGAAAGGACAGGTCATCAATGAAGAGGATGAATTTCAGCGGATTGCTGCTGAGGAGATCCAGAAGCTTCGGAAGCAGGTGCAGCTCCTCCTTGCCCAGCTCAATGAGCCGCAGTCCCCTGTCCGCATAGGCATTTGCGATCGCCTTGACGGAAGCGGATTTGCCCGTCCCGGCATCGCCGTAGAGCAGGACATTTGCTGCTTTTCTGCCACGCAGAAGTGCCTTGGTGTTCTCGATCACCTGTTTTCTTTGCAGCTCATAACCGATCAGATCCTCCACGGAAACCGCATCGGGATACTTCACAGGTTTGAGCAGGAAGCCGTCAGGCTCACGTTCGCTCTGTTCCATGCGGAACATACGATAGTTTGCATAAATGCCGAAGCCGTACTGCTGCACATTCGCAAGACGCTCAAAATACAGAGCTTCCAGATCAATTGCGTCCGCCTGCCAGTGAGGAAGAAACGCCGGATGCTCCGGCATTCCTGCCTGCATCCGTTCTGCGGTCATTGCCGCAGCCTCGGAAAGCGTGCGAAGATCCTGCCTTGCGGCTTCTTCCATATACGCAGGAATCTCCTGCCCACGGGATGCAAACCATGAGCAGGGAGTTTCCATTGAAAGTACGAGTTTTTTGACATACTCCGTCCAGTTGTCGGTATGTCCGAGATTGTACAGTGCACCGAGAAAATTCCCGTAGCGTTCCAGAGCATCGTCCGTTCCGGCAGTTATGCCGTACAGACACTGGCGGAAGCTACGCCATACAGTATCCTGTCCGATCGCACTGAATACGGATAATACATCCAGTTTCTGGTCCAAACGCTTCAGCGTTTCCATTAAGCAATCGCCTCGATGATCTTGTCTGTAATTTCTGTTGTGGACAGAGCTGTTACGCCGCTGTCGCCAACGAGGTCAGCGGTTCTCCAGCCTGCCTCCAGTACCTTGTCCACTGCATCCTCGATCGCCTGTGCTTCTGCATCCAGATCGAAGGAGTAGCGGAGCATCATTGCTGCAGAGAGGATGGTTGCGATGGGGTTTGCAATGCCCTTGCCTGCAATGTCCGGTGCGGAGCCGTGGATCGGCTCATACATGCCTCTCTTGGTGGAGCCGAGGGATGCGGATGCCAGCATGCCGATGGAGCCTGTGATCTGGGATGCTTCGTCGGAAAGAATGTCGCCGAACATGTTGGATGTTACTACAACGTCGAACTGACGGGGATTCTTGACGATCTGCATTGCTGCGTTGTCCACGAGCATGTCAGTGCAGGTCACATCCGGATAATCTGCTGCAATGCGGTGTACGGTTTCTCTCCAGAGTCTGGAGCTTTCCAGAACGTTTGCCTTGTCGATGCTGATGACATTCTTGCCACGCTTCTGTGCAGTTTCAAACGCTACCTTTGCAATTCTCTCGATTTCCATGACGCTGTAAGCTTCTGTGTCATATGCTTCCGGACCGTACTTGCCGTCACGTCTGCCACGCTCGCCGAAGTAAATACCGCCGGTCAGCTCACGGACGATCATCATGTCGAAGCCCTTTTCTACGATGTCAGCACGCAGGGGGCTTGCACCCTTCAGTGCAGGGTAGAGCTTCGCCGGACGCAGGTTTGTGAACAGCTCCAGAGCTGCACGGATGCCCAGCAGAGCCTTCTCCGGACGCTTGTCACCGGGGAGGGTGTCCCACTTCGGACCGCCGACTGCACCGAGCAGTACGCTGTCGCTTGCGAGGCAGCCGTCAACGGTTTCCTGCGGCAGGGGTGCACCGGTTGCATCAATTGCTGCACCGCCGATCAGGTAGGGCTTGTAGTCAAATGTATGGTTGTACTTTTCTGCGATCACATCCAGAACTCTGACAGCACTGTCCACGATCTCCGGACCGATACCGTCACCTCTGAGCAGAGCAACTGTAAAATTCATGTGTATTTCCTCCGATTACTTGATACTGCCGTTCTTGATGGATTCTACCAGACCGCCGTTTTCGATGATGGTCTGAATGAATGCCGGGAACGGCTCAACTGCGTAGTCCTCGCCGGTCGTTTCGTTGTGCAGGATACCGTTGTCGAGATCCGCAGTGATGACATTGCCCTCAGCGATGGCATCGGCAGCTGCTTCGGATTCTACGATCGCAAGACCGATGTTGATGGCATTGCGGTAGAAAATTCTTGCGAAGCTCTTTGCAATGACCAGAGAAATGCCGCTTGCCTTGATCGCAATGGGAGCATGCTCACGGGAGGAGCCGCAGCCGAAATTCCAGCCTGCTACCATAATGTCGCCCTCCTGTACACGGGATGCGAATGTGGTATCCAGATCCTCCATGCAGTGGGAAGCCAGCTCCTTGTGGTCGCTGGTGTTCAGATAACGTGCGGGAATGATAACGTCTGTATCTACATTGTCACCGTACTTGATGACCTTGCCTGTCATTTTCATTTACAGTACCTCCTTCGGTGCAGCGATCTTACCTGCAATTGCACTTGCAGCGGCAACCTCGGGGCTTGCCAGATAGATTTCGGACTCGGTGTGACCCATTCTGCCGACAAAGTTGCGGTTGGTGGTGGCAACAGCCTTTTCACCCTCTGCAAGGATACCCATATGACCGCCGAGGCACGGACCGCAGGTCGGTGTGGAAACGACTGCACCTGCTTCGATAAAGGTCTTGAGATAGCCCTTTTCCATTGCTTCCAGATAGATCTTCTGGGTTGCGGGGATCACGATGCAGCGAACATTCTTCGCTACCTTCTTGCCCTCCATGATGGCAGCCGCAGCAGCCATATCCTCCAGTCTGCCGTTGGTGCAGGAACCGATGACAACCTGATCAATCTTGATTTCGCCGATCTCGTCCACAGTATGTGTATTCTCCGGCAGATGCGGGAATGCAACAGTGTGCTTGATCTCGGACAGGTCGATCACATAGGTCTGCTCGTAAACTGCATCCTCGTCAGCCGCATAGAATACCGGCTCACGGTCGGAGTGTTCCTTGACATATGCCTTGGTGATCTCGTCCACTGCAAAGATACCATTCTTTGCACCAGCCTCAATTGCCATATTTGCCATGCAGAGTCTGTCCGCCATGGAAAGGCTTGCAAGACCCTCACCCATGAATTCCATGGACTTGTAGAGGGCACCGTCCACGCCGATCATGCCGATGATGTGGAGGATGACATCCTTACCGGAAACATAGGGCTGGAGCTTGCCCTTCAGCTCAAACTTGATAGCGGAGGGCACCTTGAACCATGCCTTGCCGATTGCCATGCCGCATGCCATGTCAGTGGAGCCTACACCTGTGGAGAATGCACCGAGTGCACCGTATGTACAAGTATGGGAGTCCGCACCGATCACAGCGTCACCGGAAACGACCAGTCCTTTTTCGGGCAGGAGGGCATGCTCAATACCCATCTGACCTACATCATAGAAATTGGTGATCTCCTGCTCGCCGCAGAAATTACGGCACATCATGCACTGCTGTGCAGCCTTGATGTCCTTGTTCGGTGCAAAATGGTCCATTACCATTGTGACCTTTTCCTTATCAAATACATTCTCCTTGCCCATCTGATTGAATGCCTTGATAGCTACGGGAGAAGTGATGTCATTGCCAAGCACAAGGTCGAGATTCACCAGAATCAGCTGACCAGCTTCTACGCTGTCAAGACCTGCATGTGCCGCAAGGATCTTCTGTGTCATGGTCATTGCCATGTTACATCTTCCTTTCTGTTATCGGATGTACGGGAAAGCCGAAGCTTTCCCATCACCATTATTCAATAAT
Organism: Oscillospiraceae bacterium; assembly: GCA_017462785.1. GTDB lineage: Bacteria > Bacillota > Clostridia > Oscillospirales > Ruminococcaceae > UBA3855. The sequence continues at coordinate 79,943 of JAFTQJ010000055.1, forward strand.
TGCTCCCTTATCGGCGGAGGATACCATCTTTGCATAGCGACGCAGATAGCCCGTTACATCGGTCTTGACCTTGATCTCCATCTCTGCCTTACGCTTTGCGATCTCCTCATCGGAAACGAGCAGTTCGATCTTGTAATTCGGGATGTCGATGGCAATTTTGTCGCCGTCCTTGACGTAGGCGATCAGACCGCCTCTGACAGCCTCCGGAGAAACGTGACCGATCGCTGCACCTCTGGTAGCACCGGAGAATCTGCCGTCTGTGATGAGGGCAACTTCCTTGTCCAGACCCATGCCTGCAATTGCAGAGGTCGGGGAGAGCATTTCTCTCATGCCGGGACCGCCCGCAGGACCTTCATAGCGGATGACAACCACATCACCTGCCTGAATCTTGCCTGCAAAGATCGCTGCGATGGACTCTTCCTCGCTGTCAAATACCTTAGCGGTGCCCTCGTGTGTGAGCATTTCAGCTGCAACGGCACTTCTCTTGACAACACAGCCGTCAGGTGCGAGGTTGCCTCTGAGGACTGCAATACCGCCGGTTTCACTGTAGGGATTCTCAATAGGACGGATGACCTCAGGATCACGGTTCACGCAGCCCTCCAGATTCTCGCCCAGTGTCTTGCCGGTCACGGTCATCACATCGGTATGGATCAGGTTCTTCTTGTTCAGCTCATTCAGAACGGCATACACGCCGCCTGCTGCATCAAGCTGCTCCATATAGGTATGACCTGCCGGTGCCAGATGGCAGAGATTCGGAGTTCTCGCACTGATTTCGTTCGCAATGTCGAGGTTGATCTCTACGCCGCACTCGTGTGCGATCGCCGGCAGATGGAGCATGCTGTTGGTGGAGCAGCCCAGTGCCATATCCGCAGTCAGGGCATTCTGGAATGCCTTTTCAGTCATGATGTCCAGCGGACGGATGTTCTTGCGGTAGAGTTCCATGACCTGCATACCTGCGTGCTTTGCAAGCTCAATTCTCTTGCTGTAAACAGCCGGAATGGTGCCGTTGCCACGCAGACCCATACCCAGTACCTCTGTCAGGCAGTTGTGGGAATTGGCTGTGTACATACCGGAACAGCTGCCGCAGGTCGGGCATGCGTTCAGCTCGTAGTCCATCAGCTTTTCTTCGCCGATCTTGCCGGACTTGTAGGAACCAACAGCCTCGAACATGCTGGAAAGGCTGGTCTTTTTGCCATCCACACAGCCAGCCAGCATCGGACCGCCGCTGACAAAGATGGTGGGAACGTTCACTCTTGCAGCTGCCATCAGAAGTCCGGGGACGTTCTTGTCACAGTTCGGAACCATAACCAGAGCATCGAATGCATGTGCCAGAGCCATTGCTTCTGTGGAGTCAGCGATCAGGTCACGGGTTACGAGGGAATACTTCATACCCTTGTGACCCATTGCGATACCGTCACAAACTGCGATCGCAGGGAATACAACGGGGGTACCGCCTGCCATTGCAACGCCCATTTTAACAGCATCTACGATCTTATCCAGATTCATATGACCCGGCACGATCTCATTATAGGAGCTGACAATGCCGACCAGCGGACGCTGCATTTCCTCCTCGGTCAGACCGAGTGCATGGAGCAGGGAACGCTGGGGAGCCTTGTCCGCACCGCAGCAGAAATAATTACTGCTCATTCTTTTCACCTCATTTAAATTTTCTCAATAAAAAGCTGCTTTCCCAATTCAATCGGGAAAGCAGCGAGTACAGTCCGATTACGCAATGCAAACGGATATTTTATGTTATTTTACAGGGTTCGGTCAACTGATTAGTTGTTGATCAGCTTGTCCTCACCGTTCCAGCTGTACAGCTTGCGGATCTCTTCGCCGACAACCTCAGCCGGATGCTCAGCAGCGAGCTTTCTCATAGCCTTGAAGTGTACCTGGCTGCCTGCATCGGACATATCCAGCAGGAATTCCTTTGCGAAGGAACCGTCCTGAATGTCTGCCAGAACCTTCTTCATAGCCTTCTTGGTCTCTTCTGTGATTACCTTCGGGCCTGTGATGTAGTCGCCGTATTCAGCTGTGTTGGAGATGGAGTATCTCATGCCAGCGAAACCGGACTGGTAGATCAGGTCAACGATGAGCTTCATCTCGTGGATGCACTCAAAGTATGCGTTTCTGGGGTCATAACCAGCCTCAACCAGTGTCTCAAAACCGCACTGCATCAGAGCACATACACCGCCGCAGAGAACAGCCTGCTCACCGAAGAGGTCAGTTTCAGTTTCTGTACGGAATGTGGTTTCCAGAACGCCTGCACGGCTGCCGCCGATACCAGCTGCATATGCAAGACCGATGTCCTGTGCATCACCGGTAGCATCCTGATGTACAGCGATCAGGCAGGGTACACCCTTTTCAGCCTGATATTCGGATCTTACAGTGTGACCCGGGCCCTTGGGAGCGATCATGATAACGTTTACATTTGCCGGCGGAACGATGCAGCCGAAGTGGATGTTGAAGCCATGTGCAAATGCCAGTGTCTTGCCCTCTGTCAGGTAGGGCAGGATGTCGGACTCATACAGAGCCTTCTGCTTCTCATCGGGGATGAGGATCATGATCAGGTCAGCAGCCTTTGCAGCCTCTGCTGTTGTCATAACCTTCAGACCCTGTGCTTCAGCCTTTGCCCAGCTCTTGCTGCCTTCATACAGACCAACAACAACGTTTACGCCGCTGTCCTTCAGGTTCAGAGCATGTGCATGACCCTGAGAGCCATAACCGATGATTGCGACGGTCTTGCCGTCGAGCTTGTGCAGATCGCAGTCCTGCTGATAGAAAATCTTTGCCATTTTAAAAAACTCCTTTTGTATGATTTTGGGTTGGCTTTATTTTACACATGTATCGCTGTTGAGGAACTCACTGCCTCTTTCAAGTGCCACAATACCTGTACGGCACATCTCCAGAATGCCAAGCGGCTTCACAAGAGCGATAAATGCTTCAATCTTGGATGATTCGCCGGTAATCTCCACGCAGAGCGTGCTGGGGGAAAAATCGACGATCTTGGAACGGAAAATGTCCACGGCGGACAGGACTTCCTGTCTTGTCTGGGGATCATTCTTCAGTTTGATCAGGGCAAGCTCACGATGCACGGATTTGTCGTGTTCCATGACCTTGACTTCCTTGACATTGTACAGCTTCCGGAGCTGCTTCATCACCTGCTTGCGGGTAGAATCATCGCCGGTCGCATAAATCGTGATACGGGAATAATTCGGATCCTCTGTTTCACCCACAGTCAGGCTGTCGATATTGAACGCACGGCGGGTGAACATGCCGGAAACTCGTGTCAGTACGCTGGGCTGGTTTTCAACCAGAATCGCAATTACATACTTCTTTTCCATTATTCGCCCTCCACCTTTACGATGATGTCCTCAATGCAGCCGCCGGGCGGGAGCATGGGGAGTACAAATTCATCCTTGTCGATCATGCATTCTACCAGAACGGGGCCTTCCTCTGCAAATGCCTTTGTGAGCACGGATTCCAGCTCGCTCTTTTCCGAAATGCGGTAGCCTGCCATTCCGAATGCATCGGCAAGCTTCACAAAATCGGTCTTTCTGTCAGTCAGCATGGTGTTGGAGTAGTGTCTGTCGAAGAACAGCGTCTGCCACTGGCGAACCATGCCCAGTACACCGTTGTTCATCAGAATGATCACAACCGGAATATTGTTTGCGGAGAGTGTTGCAAGCTCGTTGAGGTTCATGCCGAAGCTGCCGTCACCGGTGAACAGCACCGTTTTTTTGCCGGAAGCATAGGCTGCACCTATCGCTGCACCCAGACCATAACCCATTGTGCCCAGACCGCCGCTGGATGCGAAGGTACGGGGCTTTGCAAACGGATAATACTGAGCCGTCCACATCTGATGCTGTCCGACATCCGTCGCAACGGGTGTATCCGGAGCAGTATGTCTGCTCACCTCACGGATGAGTGCGTAGGGTGTCAGCTTGTCCTCGGGAGTAATTTCACGGAGCTGCTTCTCCTCTTCTGCCTTCAGCTCTGCAATGCGTGCCATCCACTCGGGATGCTGCCTGCTTTCCACAAGTCCGAGCAGTCTGCCGAGTGCGTCCTTGATGTCGCACTCCATGCTCAGATGAACGGATACATTCTTGTTCAGCTCGGCACCGTCCGCATCCATATGCAGGATCTTTGCTCTGCGGGCATACTTTGCCACATTGCCGGTCGCACGGTCACTGAATCTTGCACCGATCGTAATGATCAGGTCGGCTTCGTCCTGACCCACGGAGGAAGCATAATGTCCATGCATACCCTCCATGCCGAGGAAACGGGGATTCTCATTCGGCACTGCGGACAGTCCCATCATTGTACAGCCGATCGGGGCATCAATCAGATCCGCCAGTGCGGTTATTTCCTCGGAAACACCGGCAGTAATGACACCGCCGCCGATGTATATGTAAGGCTTTTCGGAAGCTGCGATCATCTCGGCAGCTTTCTGAAGCTTGTCGTCCTTTGCCTTTCGCTGCGGTGTTTTCTCCACCACCGCTGCAGCCGCATATTCAAATGCAGCCTTCTGCACATCCTTCGGGACATCCACGAGAACGGGGCCGGGACGGCCGGACTTTGCAATTGCAAATGCTTCTCTGATGGTATCGGCGAGCTGATCTACGCTCTTGACAAAGAAATTGTGCTTTGTGATCGGGAGCGTAATGCCGGTAATATCGACCTCCTGAAAGCTGTCACGTCCGATCAGACTGTTCGGAACGTTGCCTGTGATAGCGACCAGTGGGATCGAATCCAGATAGGCGGTAGCGATGCCGGTAACCAGATTTGTTGCACCGGGTCCGGATGTTGCAATGACGACACCGACTTTTCCGCTGACACGGGCATAGCCGTCCGCAGCGTGGGAAGCACCCTGTTCATGGGCTGTCAGGACATGATGGATCCTGTCACTTCTGGTGTACAATGCATCATACAGGTCGATGACCTGACCGCCGGGGTAACCAAAGACGACATCGGTTCCCTGCTCAATCAAAGTTTCTACAACAATTTCTGCACCTGTTAATATCATGTTTTCATTCCTTTCTCGTAGAATTCTGCACTGCCCCGTCGGAAGATGTGCTGCATATTTGTCCGCATATGCTCAGAACGCACCTCGCAGGGATCCTGTATTCCTACAGAAAACAATGCTTACCATTTATTATAGCACTTCACGGAATTAAAATCAAGAGGACATTTGATTTTTGCTATATTTACCAAAAATCAACCGCATATTTCGTTCGTTTTGTGCAATCCACTTTCCTATTCTGCGGATGAAAAAACAATTTGCAAAAACTGCTTGACAAAACAGAAATTATATTGTATACTATAATTGTAAATCACCCAAATGCAATGAAGGGACAAAAGACGCAGAAGCGGATGCAGAGAGCTGTCGGATGGTGCGAGGCAGTATCCGAACTGTGGGATAACTCCTCCCTGAGCAGATGTCTTGAACCATAGTAGAGGCATACGGGTTCTCCCGTTACAGAGAAATGTATTTGCTTCATGCAGATGCAGCTGAGTGGGCGTTTGATGCGTCAAGAAGAGTGGTACCACGGAGTTTTGCTTCGTCTCTTTTATGTCAGTGCGGCATGAAAGAGTTTTTTTATGCCGTGATGTATTTCCCAAGAACAGAAAGGCGGTTTTAGTATGAATCATCAGAAGTACACAAGACAGTATTTTGATGTCCAGAATCCCCCCATGAGATGGACACAGAAAACCTACATCGAAAAGGCACCGGTATGGTGCAGCGTTGACCTGCGTGACGGCAATCAGGCTCTGATCATCCCGATGAGTCTGGAAGAAAAGCTCGAATTCTTCAAGATGCTGGTCAAGGTCGGCTTCAAGGAGATCGAGGTTGGTTTTCCGGCGGCTTCCGATACGGAGTATGAATTCTGCCGTGCACTGATCGAGCAGAATCTGATTCCGGATGATGTGAAGATTCAGGTGCTCACACAGTCCAGAGAGCACATCATTGCAAAGACCTTCGAGGCTCTGCGTGGCTGCAAGCATGCGATCGTGCATCTGTACAACTCCACCTCCCTCGCTCAGCGTGAGCAGGTGTTCCGCAGAAGCAAGGAGGAGATCATTGAGATCGCTGAATTCGGTGCAAAGCTCTGCAAGGAGTACCGTGAAAAGACACCGGGCAACTTCCAGTTTGAGTATTCTCCGGAGAGCTTCACCGGCACGGAGCCGGAGTTTGCAGCGGAGATCTGCAACAGAGTCATTGACATCTGGCAGCCGACACCGGAGGATAAGGTCATCATCAATCTGCCGGTTACAGTTTCCCACTCCATGCCCCATATTTACGCAAATCAGGTAGAGTACATGTGCGACCATCTGAACAACAGAGAAAACCTGCTGATCTCCCTGCATCCGCATAATGACCGTGGCTGTGCAGTCGCTGACAGTGAAATGGGTCTGCTGGCAGGTGCGGACAGAATCGAGGGCACACTGTTCGGCAACGGCGAGCGTACCGGCAATGTGGACATTGTGACACTGGGCATGAACATGTTCTCCCAGGGTGTGGATCCTGAGCTGGATTTCTCCAACCTGCCGGAAATCACAGAGGTTTATGAGCGTGTGACAAGAATGCATGTTTATGAGCGTCAGCCGTACAGCGGTCAGCTGGTATTTGCTGCATTCAGCGGCTCCCATCAGGATGCGATCGCAAAGGGTATGCACTGGCGTGAGGAGAAGAACTGCGAGCACTGGACAGTTCCCTATCTGCCGATCGACCCGACGGATGTCGGCAGAGTTTACGAAGCAGATGTCATCCGTATCAACAGCCAGTCCGGTAAGGGCGGCATCGGCTATCTGCTGGAAACACAGTATGGTCTGGATCTGCCGAAGGCAATGCGTGAGGAGTTCGGCTACATCGTCAAGGGCGTTTCCGACCGTGGACACAGAGAGCTGCAGCCCTCCGAGGTTTATGATATTTTCCGTGAGACCTATGTGAACATCACCGCACCGCTGGAGTACAAGGAAACACACTATGTCCAGAAGAGCGGCATTCAGGCACTGGTGACCTGTGCAATGAACGGCGAGGAACAGACCGTTCATGCATCCGGCAACGGCAGACTGGATGCAGTAAGCAATGCGGTCAAGAAGTTCCTCGATCTGGAGTATACCATCAAGACCTATACCGAGCATGCACTGACTGTTTCTTCCAAGTCCGATGCGGTTTCCTATGTCGGCATTGAGATGGCGGACGGTAAGGTTTACTGGGGCGTTGGTCAGAAGCAGGATATTACGGATTCCTCCGTTTATGCTCTGTTCAGTGCGATCAACCGTTATTTTGCTGAAAATCAGAAGTAATCCCATGCAAATTCAAATGACAAATCAAATGCAGTTGTTTTAAATGCTTGCCTAAGCCTGATTCCGCTATGCGGGGTCGGGCTATGGCTGTTTTATGGAAAGGAAAATACTATGACTTCATATATTCCGCTTGCCGGAGTCTGGGAATTTCTGGACGACCAGCAGAAGCGATTCGCAGGATTTCCCCCGAAAGCAGAGGATTTCAATGATACGATTACCCTCCCCTCCACGACCGCACAGGCGAAAAAGGGCACGCCGAATCCCAATCGGGAAACCGGATTTCTGACGGAGGTTTACCCTTACAAGGGAAATGCATGGTTCCGGACGGTGGTCGAAATACCAGCGGAACACCGCAGGAATGTTACACTTTACATGGAACGGACCCGTGTGTCCGAGGTCTGGGTCAATGGTGTACGGGTCGGAACGAACAATAGCCTTTGCACACCGCACAGCTATGATCTCTCTGCTTTTTCTGCCTGTGATGCTCTTGAAATCTGCATCCGTGCGGACAACAGCAGCTATCCTACAAAGGGCGGACACATGACCTCACCCGATACGCAGACGAACTGGAACGGCATTCTTGGCAGTTTCTATCTCCGGTTTTCCGACCATCCTTGCAGGATCAGCCGGATCAAAGCGATTCCGGATGCAGAAAACCGCAGGGTACGGCTTGTATTCCGGACAAACAGCACCGCAAATTTCGGCAAGGTCAGCGGACAGTGGGAGAACGCTGACGGTATTACTGCGTTGCTGGAAGAGCTGGAATTGACATTCACCCGCACGAGTGACGGTACTGCCTATGCGGACATTCCGCTTGGAAAGGATGCTCCGCTTTGGGATGAGTACCATCCCGTCATCTGCCGCATGAAGGTGCTCGTTTCTGATTGCGGCGAGGAAGAGGTGATCTTCGGTCTGACCGATTTTCGTGCGGACGGGCATCAGTTCACCAATCACGGCAAGCCCGTTTTCCTGCGTGGCAAGCATGACGGTATGATCTTCCCGATCGAAGGGGCGGCTCCCATGGACGTGGAGGGCTGGATGAAGGTCATGAAAACTGCGAAATCCTATGGCATCAACCACTACCGTTTCCACACCTGCTGTCCGCCGGAGGCGGCTTTTCTTGCTGCCGATCTGCTGGGCATTTACATGGAGCCGGAGATCCCGTTCTGGGGATCCGTTCATGCAACGGATGATCCGGATTACAACGCACAGGAACAGGCGTATCTGATCGCAGAGGGCAAGCGGATTCTGGAGGAGTTCGGCAATCATCCGTCCTTTGCAATGTTCTCCCTCGGCAATGAGCTTTGGGGAAGTCCGAAACGGATCGGCGAAATCCTGCGGTATTACCGACAGGATGAAAGCCGGATCCTGTTCACACAGGGCTGCAATAATTTTCAGTTTTACCCGAATATCCTGCCGGAGGATGATTTCTTTGTGGGCGTGCGGCTGGATAAGGAACGGCTGATCCGTGGCTCCTATGCGATGTGCGATGCACCGCTGGGACATGTGCAGACGGCAAGACCCTCCACAATGCACAATTATGATGCGTTCATTCATCCCGCAATTTCGGATTCTTCCGATGCCTCCGGTGAGGCACAGGAAATCGAGATCCAGTACGGCACGGGGGTCAAGAAAGTCCGCATGGATCAGGCGAATGGCTTCCTTGTACCGGACAAGCCGGTGGTAACGCACGAGATCGGGCAGTACTGCACTTATCCGGATTTCAGGGAGATCGAAAAGTACACCGGCGTATTGCAGGCACGGAATTTTGAGATTTTCCGTGAGCGTCTGGAAGAAAAGGGCATGCTTGACATGGCGGAGGATTTCTTCCGCTGCTCCGGTCAGCTTGCAGTCCAGTGCTACAAGGAGGAGCTGGAAGCGGCGATGCGTTCGGAATATGTGGCGGGCTTCCAGATCCTTGATATTCAGGACTTTTCCGGTCAGGGTACGGCACTGGTCGGCATTCTGGATGCGTTCATGGACAGCAAGGGACTGATTACGCCTGAAAAATGGAGAAATTTCTGCTCCGACCGTGTCCTGCTGGCACAGTTTCCGTCCTATGTAGTGAATGCCGGAGAGGATTTCACAGCGGAGATTTTCCTGCGGTACTATGGACATGAGGAGCTGCACGGTCAGGTAGTTTGCCGACTGACCACGGGAGAAGATGTGATTGCAGAAATTCCCGTGCGGGCAGATATTGCCGGACAGGGATTATTCCGGCTCGGAAAGGTCACGTTCCGTTTGCCGGAATCCGACAAAGTACAGCGGATCAGCTTTTCAGTACAGCTTGGGGATATTGATAATTCCTATGAACTGGAGGTATTCCCGAAGCAGGACTTCCCTGCACTCACTGCAAAGGGCGTATGCGTGGCAGGTGACTGGGATGCAGCGAAAAAAGCTCTGGAAATGGGAGAAAAGGTGCTGTATCTGCCGAACGAGGTCAAGGAAAAGATCGAGGGATTCTACTGCACGGACTTCTGGTGCTATCCGATGTTCCGGAGTATTTCGGAGAGCATGGGAAAGCCCGTTCCGGTCGGTACTATGGGACTGCGGATCGAGAATCTGCATCCGGCACTTGAGGGCTTTGGCTCGGAGCCGTGGAGCACGCCGCAGTGGTACGACATTGTGACACATGCGGATTGTGCGGTGCTTGACGATACCTCCATCCGTCCGATCGTGCAGATGATCGACAATTTCGAGAGAAATCACCGGCTTGGCATTCTCTTTGAATGCAAAGTGGGTTCGGGTTCCCTGCTCGTGTGCACGGCAAGGCTCTCTGAAATTGCGGACAGACCGGAGGCGGCACAGTTTGCAAAGTGCATTCTTTCCTATGCGGCATCCGCTGATTTTGCACCGGAGCAGGATGCGGAGCCGGATGTGCTGGGTCGGATTTTCGGCTGAACATGAAAGTTTCCCTGTTGAACTTCGGTGTATTTTATGAAAAATCACGATTTCATGGGATTTGATTGACGCTTTCCCCGAAACGTGATAGAATAGAGGTATCATTCTTGACGAAAGGACAGGATCCAATGAAAAAAATTCCGTTTATTACCAAGGAACAGGCGGAGGAAATTGCAAAGGTCTACCCCACCCCGTTCCATATTTACGATGAAAAGGGCATCCGTGAAAATGCACGTCTGGTACAGAAGGCATTCGCATGGAACAAGGGCTACAGAGAGTATTTCGCAGTCAAGGCAACTCCCAATCCGTTCCTGCTGAAGATCTTGCAGGAGGAGGGCTGCGGCGTGGACTGCTCCTCTCTGACAGAGCTGCAAATGGCAGATGCATGCGGTTTTTCCGGCAGTGACATCATGTTCTCCTCCAACGTAACACCCGAGGAGGACTACCGTTTTGCACACAAGCTCGGTGCCTACATCAATCTGGATGACCTGACACATGTGGATTATCTTGACCAGCTGACGGGCATTCCGGAAACCATTTCCTGCCGCTTCAATGCAGGCGGCAAGTTCCAGATCTCCACGGCAATCATGGACAGCCCGCAGGATGCTAAGTACGGTCTGACCCGTGAGCAGATGTTCGAGGCATTCCGCAAGCTGCGTGAAAAAGGTGCGAAGTATTTCGGTATCCACTCCTTCCTTGCGTCCAACACGGTGACAAATGAATACTATCCGACACTGGCAAAGCAGCTGTTCCAGCTGGCAGTTGATCTGCACGAAGAAACCGGTGCGGAGATCAAGTTCATCAACCTCTCCGGCGGTGTGGGTGTTGCCTATCATCCGGATCAGACACCGAATGACATTCTTGCCATCGGCGAGGGTGTTCGTAAGGTCTATGAGGAGATCCTTGTGCCGGCAGGCATGGGCGATGTGGCAATTTTCACGGAAATGGGACGTTTTATGATGGCTCCCTACGGACATCTCGTGACAAAGGTGCTGCACAAGAAGCATATTTACAAGGAATATGTGGGCTGTGATGCGTGTGCAGCGAACCTGATGCGTCCGGCAATGTACGGTTCCTACCACCACATTACTGTACTGGGCAAGGAAAATGAGGAATGCACCTATCTGTGCGATGTGACCGGCGGTCTGTGTGAGAACAACGACAAGTTTGCGATCGACCGCATGCTCCCCCCTGTTGAGATCGGCGATATGCTGGTGATCCATGATACAGGTGCACATGGTTTTGCGATGGGCTACAATTACAACGGAAAGCTCCGCAGTGCAGAGCTGCTGTACTGCGAGGACGGCACTGTGAAAATGATCCGCCGTGCAGAAACTCCGGCTGATTATTTTGCAACGTTCGATTTCTGTGATGTGATGGACAAGTATCTGAAGTAAAAATACGGCTCTGCTGAATGATTCAGCAGAGCCTCTTTTTATCTCGAAAACCACGGAATACAGCGGTTTACTTTCTTACAGTAGGCGGTATATTCATCCCCGTAAAGCTTTGTCAGCCATTTCTCCTCAGTGCAGATCATCAGCACGGTCATAGCCGCCCAGAACACGGGAGGCAGGAGGAGGAGCCAGAGATTATGTGCGAGGAGCAGCACACCCGTCAGCGTGATAGCGATGCCGGAATAAATGGGGTTCCGCACATGGGCGTAAATGCCGGTGGTTGCAAGGGTGTTGCTGCGGATGTCGTCACCGATCTTCTTGCCGAAAATGGCGGCACACCAGATATATGTCCCGAAAAGCATCAGAATGACGGCTGCGATCTGGAACGGGAGCCGGAGCTGCGGAATACTGCCGGATGTGAGCATTCCTTTCTGCTCCAGAGAGAGTCCGAGCACGGTCAATGCTGTGATGCCTGCCACATAGAACGGCCCTACGCCGTAACGGGGAAGATGTTTTGGCTTATTCATTGCGGTTTTTCTCCTTTCTGTAGTGCAGATGGACGTTGGCGATCACATAGAGCACACAGAGCATGGTCACGCCCGTATCGGCAAAAATGGAAAGCCACATATTGGCAAAGCCGGCAAAACCGAGGAGCATGATCAGGAATTTCACTGCCAGTGCAAAGATGATGCTGACCCTTGCTGTGAGGTTCACCCGTTCGGCGATGTCGATGGATTGCAGGATCGCCTGCGGATCGGAGGTCAGGAATACCACATCCGCCGCCTCCATTGCGGCATCCGCACCGCTTCCCATAGCTGCACCGACATCCGCACCGGAGAGCACGGGTGCATCGTTGATGCCGTCACCGACAAACAGGACACTGCCGTGTTCCTGACGGATCTTCTGCATGTATTCGGGCTTTTCGATCGGGAGCAGACCGGCGTGTGTTTCTGCAATGCCGAGTTCGTCTGCGATCTCCTTTGCATGCTCTGGACTGTCACCCGTGAGCATGACGGTATACAGCCCTTTTCCACACATCTCCCTGACTGCGGATGCCGCATGCTCTTTGGGAAGATCGGAGAGAACGAGGGTTCCGAGGTAGTATCCGTCCGCTGCTGTATGCACATGTGTTCCGGTTTCGCCGATCACCGGAACGGTGATCCCCTGCTCCTCCAGCAGCTTCCGGCTGCCGCAGAGGAGCTGTTTTCCCCGAGAAATGCAGGCAATGCCCTTTCCGGCGATCTCCCGTACCTCTGACGCTGTTTCCGGGGAAATGCCCTTTTCCTCTGCATAGCGGAGGATGCTCTTTGCGATCGGGTGGGTGGAATTCTGCTCACATGCGACACATGCGGCGAGGAATTCTGTTTCGCTGCATCCGGCTGTATGCACATTTTTGACTGAAAAACTGCCATTTGTCAGGGTTCCGGTTTTGTCCATCACGACTGCCTTGATTCTGGCGAGTGCTTCCAGTGAGATGCCGTCCTTGAAGAGGATGTCCTTTCGGGAACCGGCACCGATGCCGGAGAAAAAAGCAAGCGGTACACTCAGTACCAGTGCACAGGGGCAGCTGATCATCAGGAAATTCAGGGCGGTGTAGATCCATTTGCTCCAGTCGCCCGTGATGATTGACGGAAGAATGGCGGTCAGGATTGCAGCGATCACAACAGCGGGTGTGTAGATCCTCGCAAAACGTGTGATGAAGCGGTCGATCTTCGGCTTTCCGGCGGCGGCATTCTCCACGCTTTCGAGGATGCGGCTGACCATGGAATCATGCAGTGCGGCAGTCGCTTCCACTTCCAGCACACCGGAAAGGTTGATGCATCCGGACATGACCGCATCCCCTGTTCTGACGCTGACCGGAACGGATTCACCCGTCATTGCGGAGGTATCCAGCGAACTTTCGCCCTTTCTGACAATGCCGTCCACCGGCAGACGGTCGCCGGCACGGACGAGGATGATGTCGCCGACAATGATTTCTTCAGCTGGAACCGTTTCCACGGCTTCGCCCCGAATGAGCTGTGCTGTTTCCGGACGCATGTCGATCGCCTCCATCACGGAGCGTCGGCTGCGTTCCACGGCGATGTGCTCAAACAGCTCACCGATCCGGAAGAACAGCATAACGCCTGCCGCTTCCTCCCAATGACCAACGCAGAGGGCACCAATCGAGGCGATGCTCATGAGAAAGTTTTCATCAAATATCTGCCCTTTTGCAATGCTTTTCACAGAGCTGTACAGCACTTCCCAGCCCATGATGAGGTAGGCGGCAAGGAGCAGGGCATTCGGCAGATAGGGCACCTCCAGCAGATGCTCTGCAAGAAGCCCCAGCACAAAAAGAAAGGCACCAGCTGCAAGCTGTATGACCTCAGCCCTTTCCTTCTTCTCTGCATGATGTTCATGACCGTGGGAGTGATCGTGGCAGCTGCAATGATCGTGTGTATGGGAATGCTCGTGGGAATGTTCCTCCTTTTCATGGAAAACCACGCCTTCCTCCACGCTGTCCGCAATTGCCTGAATGCGTTTTAGCAGGCCTTCGGTGCTTTTGACTTCCAGATGCAGCTTTCTGGTCGGAAGTGAAAGACTTGCGGACTGCACGCCTTCCAGCTTCTGTATTTTCTGTTCGATCACACCGGCACAGTGCGGACAGTCCAGATTTTCAATGTGATAGATCACTTTCATGGAAACACCTCATTTAAATTTGAATACTTGAACGTTCGTTCAAATGTATTATATCACATTTTAATTCTCATGTCAATAGGTATTTTCAAATTTCTGAAAAAATTCCGGTTTGTACCATACAAACCGGAATTTCAAGTTATGTAATGATCTCGTATACGCCCCACTGCCAGCAGAGCTTGGTGCCGATGTCGCTGCCCATGGGCAGCAGTGCCATTGCTACCGGAAGCATTTCATCCGATGCAATGTCCGTCCGCCGCAGCTGGGCATAATCGCCCTGAATATCGGCAATTACATAGTAAAAAGGACCCATTTTCGCCTCCTAGATTTTCCCCTCCGCTACCCGCTTCAGCTCTTCCCTTGCGTTTTCGAGCATGAGTGCACTGGGATTGTCACCGCCCATAATACGGGCAATTTCTTCGGTTCTGCCGTCAAAATCAAGCAGATGCACCTGCGTGACGGTGCGGTCGTTTTCCGTATGCTTTTCGATCATATAGTGGGTGTCCGCCATGACTGCGATCTGGGAAAGATGCGTCACACAGAGCACCTGACGGCTGCGGCTGATCTCACGCAGCTTGATGCCGATCTTCTGTGCCGCCTTGCCGCTGACACCCGTGTCGATCTCGTCAAAAATGAGTGTCGGAATGCTGTCACGGTCGGCAATGACGGATTTGAGGGCAAGCATGATTCTCGAAAGCTCACCGCCGGATGCGATCTTGGAGATGGGCTTGGGCAGCTCGCCTTTGTTGGCGGAAATCAGGAAAGTGACGGTATCACGTCCCTGAATGGTCAGCTTGCCCTTCTCCTGCTGGACGGTCAGCACAACATTGGGCATATCCAGAAACCGCAGCTCCTCAGAAACACGCTCAACAAAGCGGTTTCCGGTTTCCTCACGGTAGTCGGAGAGTGCCCGTGCCTTTTCGGTCACGTCCGCAAGAAGCTCCTGCTTCTGTGCCTCCAGCTCGGCAATTTTATCATCGTCCTCCTGCATATTCTCCATCTCGGCACATGCACTGTCATAGAGCGTGAGAAGCTCGTCAAAATCGCAGAAAAACTGCTTTTTCACCTGCGAGATTGCATGGTAACGCTGCCGGAGCTTCTGGGCACGACCCTCGTCAAGGCACACGCCGTCCGCCATGTGCCGGAGATCCTCGGAAATGTCCTTGATCTCGATCACAGCCGCTTTCAGGCGTTCCATCAGCTCTTCCGTGCCGGAATAGGCATCTTCGATCTCACGCAGCTGCTGCATGGAGGATTGCAGCATTTCCACTGCACTGTCCTCCCCTTCCCCGTTCAGAATGCCAGCGGCATTGTTCAGACCGGAGAGGATGCGTTCTGCATTTTCCGCCTGTATCAGGGCGTTTTCCAGTTCTTCCTCCTCGCCGGGCTTCGGCTGGAGTGCACCGATCTCCTGTATCTGCTTCTGGAGCATGAGTGCTCTCTGACGGCGGTACTGCTCCTCCCGTCTGAGCTTGCCAAGCTCCCGTGCAATGGTCTGGAGCTGACGGAAGGACTTCTGGTAAGCGGTCAGAAAGGTCGGATTACCGCCGAATTCATCAAGCACCTGCAAGTGATGCTCAGGGGACAGGAGGATCTGGTTATCATGCTGTCCATGAATGGAAATGAGGAGCGTGCCGATCTCACGCAATGCGGAAACGGATGCTGTTTTGCCGTTGATGCGTCCAATGCTGCCGCCGTCGGCACGGATCTCACGGGTCAGCGTGACCTGCCGTTCATCGCAGGAAACAGCCATTTCTGCGAGCAGCTCCATCACATCATCAGACAGATCCGTAAACAATGCAGTCACCGAAGCACGGTCGCAGCCGGTACGCACCCAGTCCTTGGAAACACGCTGACCGAGGACTGCCTGAATGCCGTGGATCAGGATGGATTTGCCGGCACCGGTTTCACCTGTGAACACATGGAACGCATCACGGAAGCTGATGCATGCCTTTTCAATGACAGCAAGATTTTCAATATACAATTCTTCTAACATGCACTCACCTGCCCTGAATTTCCGCAAGCAGCTCGGCTGCATAGCGTTTTGCCTGTTCGGAGGTACGGATCAGCACAAAGATCGTATCGTCCCCCGCAATTGTCCCGACCACATCGGGACGGATCATTTCATCGAGTACCGTGCAGACTGCCTGTGCTGTACCGCTGCGGCATTTGATGACGACCGTGTTGCCTGCATAATCCGCTGCGGTGATATTGCCAGCAAAGAGATCGGAATGCAGAAGCGGTGCATCCGCCACAACATAGCGGTAATTGCCGCTGCCGTCCGCCTTTTTGATGAGATTCAGCTCACGGATGTCACGGGAGATCGTCGCCTGCGTGACCGGATACCCTTTCTCTTTCAAAAGCACCTGCAATGCATCCTGATTGGCAACGGGGTTGACACGGATCAGATCGAGTATTTCTTTTTGCCTTGCATATTTCATGTCCGTTCCTCCGTTGACAAATGCTCGGGAAAGCCCTTGATGGACTGTGTTAATTTGTGGTTGACGGCATCGTAAAAACCATTGTTCCGGAACTGCACCAGCGAGATCTCATACTTGGAACGCTCGATATCCAGCCGGTAATTCGGCGGAAATGCAACCGGCGGCTCACCATCCGCACTCAGGAAGATCGTTCGTTCACAGTTTGCGGTGTGACGGATGGAGATCTTCCGTTCTGAGGAAAGCAAAAGCGGGCGGTTGAAGAGGGAATGCGGACAGATCAGGGCAATTTCAATGCAGGAAAGCTCCGGTTCCATGATGGGGCCTCCGGCAGAAAGGGCATACGCCGTTGAGCCGGTCGGGGTGCTGCATACCATGCCGTCCGCACGGTAGCGTCCGACCAGCATTTCATCCGCATAAACCGAAAACTCAAACACCTTGCCGATCATTGCAGAAACGGCAATGTCATTGAGGGCGGTAAAACAGGTCTTTTTGCCCTCGCCGTACAGCTCCCCTTTCAGGAGCATGCGGCGTGAGATCTGGTAGTCCCCCTTGACAAGGCGTGCAAGCTCATCCAGTTCATTCGCTTCAAGGCTTGCCATGAAGCCGAGGTAGCCGGTGTTGATGCCGAGGAGGAGTGCTCTGGAGGAGATCATCTGCTTTGCACAGCGGAGGATCGTTCCATCACCGCCGATGGCGATGACAATGTCCATTTCATAGACGAGGGACGAAAATACGCCGTAATGTACATAATCCTGTTCCGCAAATTCCGGTGCATAGGACTCATCCACATAGACCTGTGCCCCGAGCCGATGCAGCCGTTCACAGACCTGCCTTGCACAGGGAAGGGCGTTTTTCTTTTGAAAATTCGGAAAGATCGCAACATTCAGCATGTTCATCACCCATTAATATCAGCTTCTTTGACGATCGCCGTGAGGTTCAGCTCCGGTTCTTCCATATCGCTTCCTTTGACAAGGCGGATGAGGTACTCCACATTGCCGTTGCCCTCGCCGCCACGGATGGGAGAGGGGCAAAGCCCCTGCACAGAAAAGCCGATGCTCCGTGCAAACAGGATCACCTTTTCAAGCACATCCCTGTGCACTGCCTCGGATTTGACGATCCCCTTCTTGTTGAGGTTGGCTCTGCCGGCTTCAAACTGCGGCTTGATCAGTGCAACGCATTCCGCAGTATCCGCAAGGAGTGCGTAAACGGACGGGAGCACGAGATTCAGGGAGATAAAGGAAACATCAATGCTCGCAAAATCGGGAGAATCCGGTATTTCTGAGCGTTTCAGCAAACGGATATCCTTCTCTTCGAGATTGACCACACGCTTATCATTCAGAAGCGTTGGGTCAAGCTGCTTCTTGCCCACGTCAATCGCATAGACCTTCTGTGCTCCGTTCTGGAGCATGCAGTCCGTGAAACCGCCCGTGGATGCACCAACGTCCATGCAGATCCTGTTCTTCATGCGGATCGGGAAGCGGTGCAGGGCTTCACGCAATTTCAGACCGCCCTTGCCGACATAGGGGATGTCCTCGCCAATCAGTGCAAGGCTGTCCCCGTCCTTTACCATTTCCGAGGGCTTTGTGCAGATGCTGCCGTTGTGCAGCACCAGTCCTTCTTTCAGCAGATGCTTTGCACGGGAACGGCTCTTGCAGATCCCACGCTCTGCCAATGCAATATCAATTCTTTGTTCCATACTCATAAATATAACGGCAAACGGCATGCTCGGACAATCCGAGTTTGTCGAGAATCGTGGGGATGGAGGCGTGACGGAGGAACTCCTCACAGGTCACACGCACATACTCCCCGCCGAAGTGGTTCTCAGCCAGCATTGTACCGAATAATGCTGCAATACCGCCGTTTCCCATACTCTCCTCAAAAAATATGATCTTCCGGTAACGTTTGGTCAGCTCTGCCAGCTCCTGCTCCAGCGGATGGATCTTTGTGAGCTTGAGCAGACTGCTGTGATAGCCGCTGGATGCACAGGTGCAGTGTGCACGATGGACTGCATCGTAGACTCTGCCGTAGGAAATCAGCAGAATATCCGCCTTTTCATCCTCGGTGTAGGTGTATTCCGTATTGAGCGAATCCTTGGGAAAGCTCATTTTCTTCTCATCGCCTCTGGGGTAGCGGACTGCGGCGAGTCCGCTGTCACGGAGGATCGCCTGCTGCATGCAGAGCTTCAGCTCGTCATAGCATGCCGGTGCGTAGATGGTCGTTCCGGGGATGGAAGTGAGCATCGGGATGTCGAACATGCCCTGATGGGTTTCGCCATCCTCTCCGACCACGCCTGCACGGTCGATGCCGAGCACCACATGCTGTCCGCCGATCGCAATGTCGTGCACGAGCTGGTCATAGGCACGCTGCAAAAACGTTGAATATACAGCGAAAACAGGGATCATTCCGGTGCTTGCAAGACCTGCTGCAAAGGTCACTGCATGCTGTTCTGCGATGCCGACATCATAGAATCTGTCGGGAACCTCGGCTTCAAAATACTGAAGTCCGGTACCGTACTTCATGGCGGCGGTGATGGCACAGATACGGGGGTTCTCCTTCCCAAGACGTGCAAGCTCCTTGCCGAATACGGCGGAATAGCAGTCGGCTCCAGCAACTTCCGGATTTCCGGTCATAACATCGAACTTGGAAACGCCATGGAACTGGCTTGGGTTCTTTTCTGCCGGAAGATAGCCCTTTCCCTTGATCGTCTTGACATGGATGAACACCGGACATTCGCAGCGTTTCGCCGTGCGGAGGACTTCCTCCAGATCCTGCTGGTTGTGTCCGTCCACGGGTCCGAAATAGACAAAACCCATCTGCTCGAAGAGCGTTGCCTGCCGCACGAGCATATTTTTCACGCCGTCCTTGGTGCCCTTGAGCACCTTGGCAACGGGCATGCCGACGTGGGGCGTATTCACCAGTACCTTTTCGACTGCCTGCTTGGTGCGGACATAGCTCTCCTTTTCACGGATGGAACGCAGATAACCGGACACGGAGCCGACATTGCCGGAGATCGACATATTGTTGTCATTCAGGATGACGATCAGGTTTTTCAGCTTGCCGCCGTTGTTCAGTCCCTCAAAGGCAAGTCCGCCGGTCATGGCACCGTCACCGATGACGGCGATCACATGATGGTCGTCATGCCGCAGCCGCATGGATTCTGCAATTCCGCATGCTACGGAAATGGAGGTGCTGCTGTGACCGCTGATGAAGCAGTCATGGGGGGATTCCTCAGGCTTCGGGAAACCGGAAATACCATTTTCCTTGCGGATCGTGCGGAATTCCTTGATGCGTCCGGTCAGGATCTTGTGGGTGTAGCACTGATGACCGACATCCCAGACAAATTTGTCCTGCGGCGAATCAAACACACGATGGAGAGCCATTGTCAGCTCCACTGCTCCGAGGTTGGAGGCAAGATGTCCGCCGTTTTTGGAGATCACACGCACCATCAGGGAACGGATCTCCTTGGCGATCCGGCGGCACTGCGGAAATGTCAGCTTCTTCAGATCCTGCGGCAGCTTCAGGTCTTCCAGATGAAGCTCCTGCTGATCCGGCATTTTCTCAAGATTATTCATCATACTCATCTTAGGCTGCTGCAAGGGGAACCAGTACACCGATCACAATACCCAGCACTGCACCGCAGAAAACCTGCAGCGGTGTATGACCCAGCAATTCCTTTAACTCCTTCATTTTACTCTCTGCATCGCTGTCCTGAGAAAACAGACGCAGACGGATCTGATTCAGCTCTTTTGCATGCATGCCTGCCGCACGGCGTACACCGGCTGCATCGTACATGACGATCACACTCAGCACACAAAGGGCAGCGAATACGGAGGATTCCCAGCCGTCCACTCTGCCTGCTGCGATCGTTGCCGCACAGACAAGGGAAGAATGGGAGCTTGGCATGCCGCCGGAGCCGTAAAGACGTTCCACCTTGAAATCTGAATTCTGAAAAAAGAATAAAATAAACTTCAGTACCTGTGCACTTGCCCAGCCGAGAAAGCCGGCAAGCATGATAGGATTATACATCAAATTCCCCACTTTCTTTATTGTACACGCACGAGAAGTGCATCCGTCAGTGCGTGTAAAAATTCCGTGTCTGCAAAGCCTTCAAGCTGTGCATGTGCAAATTCCGTCAGTTCCTTTGCACGCTTCCGTGCTTCCTCGATGCCGAGCACGGTCACAAAAGTTTTCTTGTCCTCCTGTGCATCACTGCCAATGGGCTTGCCGAGCAGCTCCGCAGTGCTTGTCACATCGAGAATATCGTCGATCATCTGGAACGCAAGTCCGATGCTTCTGCCGTAGGCAGCGGCTGCTTCCTGCTGTTCCGGCGTACCGCCGCCGCAGATGCAGCCCATCTTGCAGGACGCTTCCATCAGGGCACCGGTCTTGCCGAGACACATGGTCGTCAGCTCTTCCGCTGTCACGGATTCCTGTGTTTCAAACTGCATGTCCATAAGCTGACCGCCGACCATGCCGTTGGCACCCTCACGCTCTGCGAGCACGGAGATCAGGGCAACTTTCTGTTCTGCGGTAAGCTGCGGATCCTCTGCAATGAGCTGGAACGGTGCAGCGATCAGGGCATCTCCTGCAAGGATCGCTGTTGCCTCACCGAATGCCTTATGGCAGGAGGGCTTGCCACGACGCATGTCGTCGTCATCCATCGCCGGCAGATCGTCAAAGATCAGGGACGAGGTATGTGTCATTTCCATTGCACATGCGGCTGCATCCGCCTGCTCGGGCGTTCCGCCGCAGATTCGGCAGAACTCATAGATCAGCACGGGACGGATCCGCTTTCCGCCGGCGGAAAGCGAGTGACGCATTGCGTCATAGAGTGCATCCAGCTTCATCTCGGTGGATGCCTGCATTCCGGCAACCCTGCCGAGCATCTCATGTTCAAGCCGTGCTGCGTATTCCTTCAGCTGTGTTTTGACCTCACTCATAGTATTCACACTTTCTCGTTCAGCGGTACTGGTATTTCCTGTACGGAAAGCACCGCATCCTGTAGTATTTTATGGCATTGTGCAGAAAGCTGCATTCCCTCTGCGTAGAGCTTTGCAGCTTCTTCAAGAGAGAGCTGCTCATGCTCAAGCATGGAGGTGATTTCAGCGAGCCGCTGCATCTGTTCTTCATAATTCATTGATCTCTTCCACCTTTGCTGTAATCGTTCCGTCCTGCATCCTCACATGGATGGTTTCCTGCAAATGAAGCTGTTTTGCGAAGGGCAGGATCCTCCCCTCCGTGTCATAGACCGCCGCATAGCCTCTTTGCAGGATCCGCAGGGGGTCGAGCTGGGTGAGCTTTTCCTGCATCCTGCTGTAAGCGGAGAGCCGGCGTTCCAGATAGAGCTGCATGTTCTTTTGCAGCTTTTCGGTGAGCTGGCACCGCTTCTCCTCCTGCATGCGGAAACGATGCTGCGGAGAGCTGAGCTGCAATCTGCTTTGCAGGCGTTCAAGCTGCTGCATTTCACGCTGGATGCGGCTGTGATACGCCGCTGTGAGCTGACGCTGTGCGATGCTGACCCGTTCGGCAAGATGTCCGATGTCCGGCACTGCAAGCTCCGCTGCCGCAGAGGGTGTGGGTGCACGGCGGTCGGCGACCGCATCCGCAATGGTCGTATCCGTTTCGTGTCCGACTGCGGAGATGACGGAGATCGGGCAGTTGTAGACGGCATAGGCGACTGCTTCCGCATTGAAAGCATTCAGATCCTCCGAGGCACCGCCTCCCCTGCCGAGGATGAGCACATCACAGCCCTGTTTTTCAGCTGTCAGCAGAGCATTGCAGATGGACTGCGGAGCCTGTTCACCCTGTACGAGGACGGGGAAAATCTTCACCGTCACAAGGGGGCAGCGTCTGCCGAGCACTTGCAGGATGTCCTGCAATGCCGCACCCGTACCGGAGGTGATAACACCCACGGTCTTTGGCATGGGCGGCAGCGGACGCTTGGCGGATTCCTCAAAAAGTCCCTCCGCACGGAGTTTTTTGATCCGCTGTTCGAGCTGGAGCCGGACGGCTCCCACGCCCTCCGGCTGCATGTCCGTGACATTGAGCTGGTACACGCCGTCCCTTTCGTAGACGGTCAGACCCGCACTGACGATGACATGCATGCCGTTTTCGGGCAGAAACCGCAGACGGGATGCCATGCTGCGGAACATCACCGCCTTGATGACACTGTCCGCATCCTTCAGCGAAAAATAGAGGTGTCCCGATGAGGGGGCTGCAAAATTGGAGATCTCACCCTTGATCATGAAATGCTTCAGATTGCCGTCCTCACGCACACGGGATGCCATGTAGCGGTTGATCTGTGAAACTGTCAGTACTGCCATATCACACCTCTGTTTTTCCGGCACAGAGCGATGCATAGACCGCTGTTCCTGCGGCATTGTCACAGGAGAATTCCGGTTTTGCAAAGACCGCATCTCTCACCTGCTGGAGCCGGTTCTGAATGTAAAGATCGGACATGACACCGCCGGCATAGACGATCGGCAGCTCTCCCGTATGAGAAATTGCACGCTTCGTCATTTCCAGCAGGACATCGGCAATGGCGGAAAGGCAGCGTTTGGCGACGTCGCAGGGGGCTTCGCCGTTTTCCAGTGCCTTGGCACATTGGTTTTCAAGTCCGGAAAGGCAGCAGTCCATGCCCTTCATGGTGGGCTTGTACCGGAATTCTGCCTTGCTCTGCACTGCCAGCTTTTCCAGCTCCACGCCGCATGGGAAACGAAGTCCGAGCATCAGTCCCACCCTGTCTACAAGCTGACCAGCTTTGAGATCGAGGGAGGACGAAACCGGTGTGACCTTCACCATGAGTGTATCATCCGGCTCACAGAGCACACAGTCGGTCGTGCCGCCGCTGACATGGAATGCCAGAAACGGCTGACTGAGCCATTCCAGCCTGTCTGCGGAGTGCAGTGCTGCCAGAATATGACCGACCTGATGACTTGTACGGTGCACCGGAACCTGGAGTGCCTGTCCGAGCATTTGTGCCGTACCCTCTCCGCAGAGAAAGCAGGGCATGTATGAACCTTCGGCGTTGCGTGGCTTCACGGAAACGCCGATGCCGGAAATACCGGAAATATCCAGAGCAGAGAGGATGTCCGGCAGCTGTACGGTATGATGGAACACCGCATCACTCTGCCGCAGTCCCTTTTCCCCTGCCTTGACCGGAAGGAGCTTTTTGGACTGCACGACGGTTCGGGTGCCGGAATCATAGACAGCGGCGGAGGTGGTGTAGTTGCTGGTATCCAGTCCCAGAAAAAGGGGCATTACGCTTCCTCCTGTGCGGATTCCTCACGCTTGGGCAGACTGCGTGCAAACGCACCGAGTACGCCGTTGATGAAAGCGGTATCCTCCTGATATGTATATTTCTCGGAAATATGCACAGCCTCACTGACGGCAACATTTACCGGTGTTTCGGGCATGTGCAGGATCTCGTAGATCGCCATTCTCAGCAGGATCAGATTGATCCTTGCAATACGGCTGACTGCACGCTTCTTACTGTAGGAGGCGATCACCTCGTCCAGCTCTTCGGCATGGGACAGCACACCCTCCACCAGAGCCTTGACATGCTCGTCCACATTGATCTCCTCGACCTCTTCTGCGATGGCATACAGCTCTTCGGGTGTATCATCACGAAGGGATGCCTCAAATAAAATCAGATATGCATTTTCTCTGCACTGATGTCTTGTCATAATGACCTCCTGTATTTTTGCTTTGTATGCACCTTGCCGGTATGCGGATGCACCGCATACCGGAAGCACTTGTTATGCGTCAAATTCCACTCCGCTGACTTCAACATTGACATTGACTGCGGTGACACCGGTCATATCCTGCACACTCTGCTTGACAGTCTGCTGGATCTGCTTTGCGACAGTCACTGCTCGGTAGCCGCTTTTCAGCACGACTCTGATATTCACTGCAATGGCACCGCCGAGGTTCTCGATGGTGACGGGCTGGCTGAACATGCCGGCTGCGGCAGGATGTGCCACACCCTCCACATCACGCAGGGCAAGGGATGCCACCCTGCACAGTACCTCATCGGAGATCTTGATCGAGCGTTCACCGGATCTTACATTATCCATGATATTACTTCCTTTCCTTGATCAAATGAGCCGCCGCTTCCGTTTTGTGGAAATTTCGGCTGATTTTTTCTGAAGAATCTTCACCTATCTTCTATTATACCAGAAAAAACAGAAAAGTACAACTATTTTACTTCAAAAATTCTGATATTTTCTGAAGAAATTGAAACCTCCCCCAGAATGATGTCCTTGATCAGTGCTGCATCCGAGGCTTCCAGCCCGTCGGACTTGACTACGACCTTCGCAGATTCGCCGTCAAGGTAGACCACGCAGTCCGCAAAGCCCTGTGATTTGATCATGGACTCGATATTACCCTCGCATTCGATCAGATTGGAAACCTCGACCGCATTCAGGGCGGTGGTGATGATCTCATCCTCGGTCAGATCGCCGCCGCCCATGATCATCTGGAGGGTCTGGACTGCCTGATCACGGTTGGTGGTCTTTTCCAGTCTTGCCCTTGCGAAGAAATCCTCGCTTGCAGCGTCCGCCTGTGCAGTGTCATCCTGTGCAGCATCCGCCGCTGTTTCCTGTACGGGCTGGGATTCCTGTGCTTCTGCGTTGACAAATTCCGTATCACCATAGTGCTCCTGCTCCGCTGTTAGCTCGGAGGTCGGTGTGGCTGCGGTCAGGTCGGACTGCGTGAGGGAATAGTTGATGTACACGGCAACGGCAAGCATGACGCTCAGGCAGGAAAGGATGATCTGACGTTTGCCGATGATGATGGATGGTTTTTTCATAAGTATGCTCCTTTCGATTCTATGCAGCACCATTCAGGCTGGTCACATAGATCTTTGCAGTGGATATGCCGCATGCAACGGAAACGGCATTGTAAACGGATTCCTGTACAGTACTCCGGTCACCCCCTTCACAGGCGACCACAACGCCGGTAATGGGCGGATGGGTGACGGACTCCACCAGTGCTTCTCCGGAGCTGCCGCCGACGGTCACATAGGTGCTGCTGTTCTTCACCTGATCATCGGAGATGAGGCTGTCCCCTTCCTTGGCGTAGTGGTACTCCTCACTGCCGTTTACAGTCACGAGCACCTCCGCCCTGCCGACCCCCTTGATGCAGGAAAGCATTGCGGCAAGCTCCTCCTGTATCCGCAGGCGGTATTCCTCCGGCGTTTCAGAAGAAGTTTCAGTAATGGGGGCTTCTGTCTCCTGTTCTTCCGGTGTCAGGAAGGAGGAAAGCAGGATGCATCCCATGCCGAGAATGCCGAGCAGGACGATCCCATGGAGCAGATTATCCTTCCGGAGCAGTTTCTGAAGCCAGTTCTGTAACATGAAGTGTCACCTCCTCCCCGAGATTGGTTCGCAGCAGTCCGGCAGCCTGTGCAGGATCACTGCATGCTGTGCTGACCTCACTAATATATATGCACTGCTCGTCATCAATATGTACCTGTACGTCCACCGTCTGACAGGCAATGCCGTTTTCGTTCAGGAGCTTGGTAAGAGCAGATTCCGTCCGGACGGCGGTTTCCTCCAGAATGAGCTGCTGTGCATCCTGCCGGAGCCGATCCGCCTGCATCTCCATCTCCCCAGCGGCAAGCTCCGGCAGGGGTGCATGCCAGTCGATCCGCAGAAGCGGTGCGGCAAGGCAGAGCGTGAAGAGCAGGGAGATCAAAAAACGCACCTGACGTTCAAACAGCTTGCTCGGTCTGAGGACGTTGCAGATGCCGACGGCAATGCTCAGCATGCAGGCGGCGGTGATGATGGTTTTCAGCTGCTGCATTGTTCCTCCTTTCAAAGCATTACACGGCAGTCAGATGACCGCCGAGCATGAGCATCATGGCAGTGGACACGATGAAAATCACCGAAAAGCTGACGGAAACGGAAAATGCAGCGGCAAGCACGGATTCCGTATTCCGCAGGAGCCTTGTCACCCTCTGCACCCCGAACAGCTCACCGACCGCAGCGGCGGCAGCGATCAGGAACCGGCTGATGCCAAGCTGCAAAAGAACGGGCAGGAGCAGGGAAAGAACGGAGAGAATGCCGACCACGCCGGTGGTCGTTTTCAGTACGCCCATACTGCCGAGCACTGTGGCGTAGGCATCGGAAACAGCTCCTCCGACAAAGGGGATGGAGTTGGAAAGGACAAATTTCGTGGTCTTGGAGGATGCCCTGTCTGCGGAGGCTGTTACCATGCTCTGGATGGAGAGCATTCCGAGGAAAACGCTCATCAGAAGCCCCAGCAGCCAGATGATGCACTTATGGAAAAGCTTGACCATGCCTTGGAGGGATACCGCAGGATTGACGGCATCCACAATACTCATGGCAAGCACCATACTCAGCACGGGAAGCATGACATGTACGGAGATCTGCATCACGATCTCACAGACCGCAAGCATTGCCGCCTGATACGCCGCAGCGGTGGTCAGTCCGCCGCAGACGGTCAGTACTGCACCGAAGATCGCAGAAAAACGGAGCATAAAATCCGCACTCGCTTCCAGATGTGCGGAAGCCTCCAGAAAGGCAGTGCTGACCGGCTTTGCCATCACGCCGACAGCACAGAGTACACAGATCATTTCATAGATCTCTCCGGCACTGCTCCTGCTGCTTTGCAGGCTTTCTGCAAATGCGGAGAGCAGGATCACGCCCAGCAGCAGACCGAACACCCGAAGCGGCTCGGCGGCGGCATCGGCTGCCTGCTCTGCAAGGCTTTCCAGAAATCCGGTAAACGAAAGGGCAGTCACGCTTTCCGGCTCGTCCGGCGAAATGCCCTGTTCCCCGAGAAGCTCGCCCACGCTGCTTTCGGAGAGAAGTGCATCCGTGCCGCTGGATTCAAGCAAAGCGGAAAGGCTTTCGTCATAGGTCGGGGGGCTTTCCTGTGCACAGACGGTGGGCGGATGCAGGAGCATAAAGAGCACCGCAGTCAGGATGCAGCAGACAAATTTTTTCATCCGATCACCTCCAGCACGGTCTGCACGAGTACGGAAAAGAGGGGCATGGACAGGGAGATCAGGCTGATCCTGCCGAACAGCTCTACGGCGGTGCAGATCGCATTTTCACCGCAGTCACGGCAAAAATCCATTCCAAGCTGTGTCAGGTAGGTGATGCCGACCGCCTTGCAGAGGATGCCGAAGTATTCGGCATTCATGCCGGAAACGGAGAAGAATACGGAGGCGGCATCAAGGATGTCCTGAATCTGCGGCAGGATCATCAGCAGGAAGATGCAGCAGACTGCAAGTCCCAGCAGCACCGCCTGCGGCTTCTGGTACTGCCGGAGAACGAGTGCGAGGAGGCATCCGCAGATGCACAGTCCGGCGGCGGTCATCATAAGCCGAACACCGACTTGACGGTTTCAAACAGATTGCCGATCTCCTGCACGATCAGCATGAGCACCACGATCAATCCGGCAAGCGTGGTCATCATCGCCTGTTCCTCACGTTCGGCACGTTTGAGCACCAGATTCAGCACCGCAACAATGATGCCCGTTCCGGCTATCTTGAAAATCAGATCAATATCCATGAATTTGCTCCTTTATATGAGCATCACCGCCAGCATTGCACCAAGCAGGACACCCAGACGGCGGTAAAGCTCCCCTTTTTTGTCAGAGATGGTTTTCAGCTCGTCCGCAAGGGCATCCATCCGGCGGCGGTGCAGTTCCAGTGCGGCAAGCTGTCCCTCCATATCGGTCGTGCCGAGGACATTTCCGACCGTGCAGAGGATCTCGGCGGCTTGTTCGGGGACGGCTGTATCCGCTGTGACGGCATCCCTCCAAAGCTCCCGAGGCGGTATTTCCGTACAGAATTCACGGCTGACCTGCCGCAGAAAAGAAAAATCCGCATAATTCGGATGCTCCGCAAACTGATACAGCAGTTCCTCCAGCGGTGTGCACTGGTAACGGATGTAGGTGGAAAAATCCCCCAGAAGAGCCGAAAGCTTCTGGGTATGTGCAAGCCTTGTCCGGAGCTGACGGGCGGCATGCATGCCGATCCCCGTGCAGGTCAGGAAGAGGCAGAGGATCCCCAGCCACCTCATAGCTGTGCCAGCCTTCTGATCGTGCGGATCTGCCCAGCATGTTCGAGCAGAACGCAGTAGCGGAATACGCCTGCTTCAAGCAGCGGACGCAGTACGGGGCGGCGATGCAGATCCTCCGCACTGCCGGCGTGACAGCTTGCAGCGAACTGCACACCGCATCCGGCAGCTTGCAGGATCGCCTGTACATCCTGCTGGGTGCTGATCTCGTCACAGACGATGCAGTCGGGCGTGAGTACCCGAAGTGCGGTCAGGATGCCGGCGGCACGGGGATAGCCGTCGAGCACGTCCGTTTTCTGCCCGACATCGTGCTGCGGTACCCCACGCAGAACGGCGGCAAGCTCTCCCCTTTCGTCCACAAGGGATGTCCGGAAGCGATCACCGAGCAGACGGCAGAGATCACGGAGCATCGTAGTTTTTCCGCTTCCGACCGTTCCGGCGATCAGGATGCCTGCCGGCTGTGTTCCGATCCGCTGGAGGATGGGTTCTGCAATGCCCCTGTATTCTCCGGCGATGCGGAAATTGAGTCCGCTGATGTGCCGCAGTGTCCGCAGACCGTCACCCTGCATGGATGCAGTGCCGCAGATGCCGACCCTGCACCCTCCCCTGATGGTCACGAAGCCCTCCGCAATGTCGTGTTCGTGGCTGTAAAGCGAGTAGGAGCAGACTGCCTGAAAGCTCCGTGCGATCTCCTCCGTGCTCATGCAAAGAGCCTGCTGAGGGTCATCGGTGAATGTACCGGAGGGAGTGAGAAATCGTTCCTTACCGGCGGTGCAGATGCCGACCGGACGGCTGCTTCTCAGGCGGATCTCCTGTATCTGCTGCATGTCCGGCGGAAGCATCTGAATGCTCAGGCGGACGGACGGGGGCAGATATTCCAGTATGCTTTTCAGATTTTCATGTGCTTGCATGTGCATCACTTCCTTTTCTGTTCCATCCTATGCCCGTCCAAAGGGAAGTATGCATAAAAAATCACCCCGCAGTCAGCGGGGTGAATCTCAGTTCAGGATGGCATCAAACCATTTCAAATCAAGCAAAGTGAGATAGGAACGGAAATCGGGACGAAGCGTTTCGCCATCACGGTGAATTTCTCCGACAATATCCCAGCCGCTGCAATGGAGCGTTTGCGTTTCCGCATCCAGTGTTCCGTACACGAGAAAGTGTTCGCCATGATATGCAGCACTGGAAAGCCATTTTTCCGGTGAGCTGCCGGTCATGATGGGAACGAATACAAGCTGGGAATCCCATTCTCCGGATACATCGCCATAGCAGATCCACAAAGGACCGTCCGTACTGCCTTCCGAGATGTGATGAACGAGGTAGTACTCCTCTTTTTTGGCATCCTCCTCGGAAGAAAGAGCGATTTTAACCGGAACAAACACCGGTGCAGCCAAAAGCACCGCCGCACAGATCCCGATCAGCAGGCGGCGTTTGCGGCTCATTCGCTCACCTCTGCCTCATCAAACATCCGGTAATACTGCAAATGCTGGTATTCCTTGACCTGCTCGGAATTCTGGAGGAGTGTACGCAGAGGGAGGTAATTGCCCTGTGCATCCACTGCACCGTAGGAATTGACCGCAGGGTATTCTTCCATCAGCTCCATGCGGAATACATCCCAGCTGTCCAGCGGAAGTCCGGCATTTTCCTTGAGGATCGCAGAAAGATAGTTCAGGCTTGTGACCTCATGCTCCTCCCAGTCCACATCGTAATTTGCCCACATCACATAGGGCACGGTGTAGTTTGCTTCACGGACTGCCACGGCATCCGCAGGATCGGCAAACAGACGCTCATAGGGCAGATCCAGTGACGGCTGGTGGTCGCCGAACATGAGGATGATCGTATCCTCGGGGTAATTCTCGAAATATGTAATCAGCTTTTTGAGAGCCTTGTCGCTCTCGTGGGCAACGGTCAGATACTGGTTGACCTCATCGGATGCATCCTTGCAGAATTCCTCTGCTTCAAAATCCGCACCCTCATAGCCGTAGGAACCGTGGTTTTGAATGGTGACATTGAAAATGAACTGCGGCTCTCCATCCGGCTTTTCCTCCATCAGCTCAAAGAGCTTGCGGTAGTTTTCGGAGTCGCTGACAAAGCCTCGGATATAGTCAAGATCGCCGAAATAGAGGGATTCATCCGTTTCCTCCGGCAATGTTTCCAGCATTTCCTCCGTCACTTCGCCGAAATCCTCGCCGGTAACAAAGCTGTCAAAGCCCATCAGCGGATAATTGTTGTCACGGTTCCATTCAATGCCGTGGTAGGGATGCACCGCAGTTGTGGCGTAGCCCATTTCTTTGAGGGATGCGGCAATGGAACCAATGGGCTGTTCAATGAACTGGTTGTACGGCACCGCTGTCACGGGCAGGAATGCCATGGAATTGCCGGTCAGGAATTCCCACTCCGACTGGCAGGTGTAGCCGCCGAACACGGAAACAAGAGCCTTTCCTTTGATGCAGTTTTCGTCCATGCTGTGGAGGTACGGGAGCACATCCTGCGTCAACGGCAGCTCGCCGACCAGATCATAGTCCGCAAGGGATTCGTTCATGACAACGATAATGTTCGGGCGGTCGTGGTTCTGCACGGTCAGGCTGGTCTGGAGAACATGCTCCGCAGCCGCCTTGCTGTATCCGGTCGGCTCTTCAATGTCGTGCTGCTTCGCTTCGACATAGAGCGAGTAAAGCACGCCGTTTTCCTTGGTGAAACGATTGATGTCGAACTTGATATCGCCGTCGCTGTGATCCTCCAGATTCAGGAACAGAGCCGCCGGAAGTGCCGCACAGAAGGTTGCCGCACCACGCTTGAGCATCCGGCTTTTGAGGGGCTTGTCATCAAATTCACGGAGCAGGTAGAGTGTACTGCCCAGAAGCAGGGCACTGAAAATCGTGTCACGCACCATTACAGCAGTGACCTCAAAGCTGTATCTGCCGGACAGCCGCATGGCATCTGCAAGGCAGAAGAAATCGCTGATCTGGAACGCCACGGATCGTGCGTTGATCGAAAATTCGTTGGCGATCGACAAAGCAAGCATCACGATGGTAATGCCGATCAGCGAGGGACGCAGGCGGCGAAACAGCACCAGAAAGACTGCGTACACGATGAAAAGCAGCAGGATATTGAAAAGCTGGACGTACCAGACAACATTGAAATACAGGGCAATTTCCAGCAGAACAGGAAATAAAAGTGCCAGAATTGTGACGGCTTTTTCACTTTTGACAACGGGTATTTTCATAGGCTCCTCCTTGCAGATTGGTTGTTTTTCTCCAGATGCACATCGAATCCCCTGCGGATATTGTGCAGAATTACCAAAAGCATCTTCTTTCTTTTATACAAGTATACCAGATTTCGACATTAATGTCAAGGCGTTGGGAATTAAGATTTCTTTAAAATCCGTAGAAACTTAACTGTATTAGTTCTTATCATACAGTATAGCACAGAAAATGAGATTTGTCAAGGGGGTGTGCAGAACTTGACAACAGTTCCGGAATATGTTATGATAGCAGCAAATCACAACGAAGGGAGAATCCAATATGCAATACACAAGAGCATCACTCATCGAACGTGCGGAAAGCGGCGAAACACTGAAATACCTGTTTTTCTGGGGACACCAGCCCCCGGCGGACGGAACGGTGGGCAAATCCTGCCTGAGCCAGTGGTGGGACTGCCGTTTTATCGTGGATGATATCCCCTATCACACAGCGGAACAGTACATGATGGCACAGAAGGCTCTGCTCTTCGGAGATTCCGAAATACAGGCAAAAATCATGGAGGCTTCACATCCGATGGAATACAAGCAGCTCGGAAGACAGATCCGGCATTTTGATGAAGCCGTCTGGAATCAGAAGCGGACGGCGATCGTCATCCGTGGCAATTATGCCAAATTTGCACAAAACGCAGATTTAGTGCAATTTCTGCTTGGAACGAATGACCGGATCCTTGTGGAAGCAAGTCCCCGTGACCGGATCTGGGGTATCGGCATCAGCGAAAAGAATCCGGACTGCATGCATCCTTCCCGCTGGCGTGGTGAAAACCTGCTCGGCTTCTGTCTGATGGAGGTGCGGGATCTGCTGAAACATTAGCCCTCCCCTCCTCCGCTGTCCTGAAGTGCACTATACATTTTGCAATATTTTGTAAATTTTTTTAAATTTTATTGTCAAAGTGAATTTAATGTGCTATAATAGTAAAGTGACATCATATTAACAGACTGGAGGAATGCATATGTTACTGCTCTGCTACCCCAACTGCAAAACCTGCCGGAAGGCAATGGACTGGCTCCAGACAAAGGGACACACATATAGTGAACGCAATATCAAGGAACAGAACCCGACCTATGAGGAGCTTTCCGATTGGTACAAAAAAAGCGGTCTGCCGCTGAAGCGTTTTTTCAACACCAGCGGCCATCTTTACAAGGATCTCCAGCTCAAGGACAAGCTGGCGGACATGACCGAGGAGGAACAGCTGCGGCTGCTCGCAACCAATGGAATGCTGGTGAAGCGTCCCCTGCTGGTGCTGGAGGATTCGGTTCTGGTGGGATTCCGTGAAAGTGACTGGTGGCTCAGACTCAGATGATGTTGTCCGGTTTGAAAAAAGAACAACGGGGGTGCCTCCTGCGAAGCACTCCCGTTTTTGCTATTTTTCGAGATTTTCACAGATGAAGTTCGTGAATTCGGCAAATTCGCTGCACTTTTCGCCCTGTGCGTACAAGCCGATCATCACGCCTGTGAAATTGCCTGCCACCTCGGTGGAAAGATACTTTGTCTGGGCACTTCCAAGGTCGTACAGTTTACCGCCGCATTCAGCCTTGAACTGATAAACATAGTTGGAGCATTCCACGATAAGCCGTGCGGCATCGCAATTTGCGGGAAACGGAATATTGCCGTCCGTCACAACAAGATCACCGATCTGACGGCGGCGGATGATCTCATAGCCGCTTTCTGTCGGCCGTACTGCGATCTCATAGTGCTGTTCAGGGGTCATGTACATGGTGATGCCTGCTTCCTGTGCACTTTTTCTGACTGTGCAGGAGATGTGCAGGTTCATTTCCTGCTGCCGCATGCCGAGGAAGGTCGGGTTTGCACCGGCATCGGAAAGCAATGTGCCGTTGCTGCGGAGGAGGACTTTCCCGTTCTCAAATGCATAATCCCCCTGCACCGGATTTCCCATAAAGCACCAATCCACGCCGATTTTTGTGTTTGTAAAATACTTGTCCGGCACCGGATGCTGCACGACATCCTCCGGAATGCGGTCGGTTTCCATCTCTGCACGGGTGGTGCCGTTCACGCCGGCTGTGAACCAGCCGTCAGCATCAAATGTCACCGGAACGAGGTACACCTCTCTGCCGGTGATGTGGTGCATCACCCAATTGCCGATCTGACGGAAGCCGAGGTGCACCATCCACCAATTGCCCTGCGGATCTTGCACGAGGTCGGCGTGGCCGCAGCCCTGAATCTGATAGCCGCCGAGATTGCGGTTGGTCAGTACGGGGTTCTTGGCGTAGGATGTAAACGGGCCATTGACCGCATCGCCCTTGGCATACACCACCATATGCCCGTACTCCGTGCCGCCCTCGGATGCCATGAGGTAGTAGCTGCCGTTGATCTTGTAAAGGTGCGGACTTTCGAGGAATCTGCCGCCGCAGCCCTCCCAGACCGGAACCGCCTCCGTCAGCTTTCTGCCGGTTGCAATGTCAATCTCACACTGGTAGATGCGGGCGATCCCCTGTTCGTCGGTGCCGTTGCTCATGAAGTAGGCTTTGCTGTCCTCAAAGTAGAGGGAGGGGTCAATGCCGCCCTGCTCCACATAGATCGGGTCGGACCATTCGCCGTGAATGTCGTCCGTCCAGACATAGAAATTACCGCCGTTTGTGACGTTGGTCGTGACCATGTAAAACCTGCCTTCGTTGTAACGGATGGTAGGGGCGTAGATGCCGCCGACGGAATTGGCATTCTGAAGCGGAAGCTGGCTCTCACGGGTCAGCACATGCCCGATCTGCGTCCAGTTGACCAGATCTCTGCTCTCGAACAGCGGCACACCGGGGAAGAACTGAAATGAACTGCAAACGAGGTAATAGGTATCCCCTGCACGGCAGATACTGGGGTCCGGAAAAAAGCCGGGAATGACGGGATTTCGGTATTTCATAATGACTCCTCCATTGATTTGATGATTCCATTATAGCATGGCGGACAAAGGTCTGTCAATGTCAAAAAACGCATTGTATCATGCACTTTTATGCATTTCTGGATTAGGAGGTACACATGGAAATTAACGCATTTTATCAGAAAATCAAGTCGCTGCACCGCACTGACCGGACGATTCTGGTCGGGATCGACGGGCTTGGGGGTGCAGGGAAAAGCACCATTGCAGACGAATTGCTGCACATGCTGGAGGAGGCTGGCGATCCGGCAGTTCTCCTGCATATGGATGATCTCATCCATCCTCGCTGCGTCCGCTACAATGCAGAGTATCCGGAATGGGAGTGCTATTATGATCTGCAATGGCGGTATGACCTTTTGCTTTCGAAGATTCTGCATCCGGTAAGATCGGGGCAGTCCGTGGACACAGTGCTGGAATTCTATCAGCTTGCGGATGACAGCTATCAGCTGCGGACGGTGCAGATTCCTGTGGGAAGTATCGTGATCGTGGAAGGGATCTTTTTGCAGCGAAAGGAGCTTGCAGGAATGTTTGATCTGACTGCTTATGTGGATGTGCCGGAGGAGGTACGTTTGCAAAGGGTTCTGAAAAGGGATGGTTACATCGGTAATTCGTCCGAAATTCAGGCGAAATATGAACGCCGGTACTTCCCTGCTGAACGGTATTATGTGCAGGAATGTGATCCTGCCTCGTCTGCGGATCTGATCCTGTAATCAAAAAACTCCTGCCGTCCGGCAGGAGTTTTTGAATTAAAGCTTCTTCTTTTCAGCTTCGAGAACACGGAGCAGATCATCAATGGAGCCGGATGCTGCAATATCCGGATTGATCTTCTGTCCGGTCTTGGCTGCACGGAATTCCGCAGGATTGATGATGTCATCAATGTTCGGAGCAGGCTCTGGCGGAGCAACAGGTCTGACAGGAGCTGACGGCTTTTGAGCAGACGGTGCGGAGAGGGGCGGTGCAAGCGGTACATTCTGTACCGGCTGCGGTGCTGCCGGAGCAGGTGTGCTCTGCTTTGCAGCGTTCTCCACTTCCTGAGAAGAGAAAATCTGCGTACCGGCTGTGCGGTTGCGGCTTGCCTCCTCGTAACGCTGTGCTTCCTCAATGTTCTGCTGCTGGATGCGGAACTTCATGGTACGCTCCTGTACCGCTTTCTGGTAGGGAGAGTTCTCATTGACCGGCTTTTTCTCAAAATGCTCAGAAATAGAGGACTTCTTTCGCTCCAGAGATTCTGCCGCAGGCGGTGCCTGACTCGGCTCAAACAGCGGATTGTCCGCACCCTTGGGCTTTCTGGTCATCATTTCCAGCTCTTCCATTTCGTCAAAGAGGAAATCTTCCTCATCCAGAACATCCGTACTTCCCTTTGCAATCTTTGCAAGCACCATGATAATCAGGATAACGCTGGGTACGACCAGCAGTGCCATAATGCCGCCGACGGATGTGGTGAAGTTGACATACTTGTAGAGATCCTTGCTCTGCCATTCACAGATTGCATAGATATTACCTCTCGGAATGGCGGTTTCGGTACCCTGTTCGAGTGCAGTTGCAGGATAGTAGCTGCTCGTGCCGTCCTCATTGACTGTGATCTGGTCAATCACACGCACAGCAGCGGTACCGTCACTCAGATTGCAGAGCACCTTGTTGCCCGGAGAAAGGCTTGCATTCGGTGCATCCTTTGCCATGATCAGGCAGTTCTGCGGTATGTCGGGCTGCATGTCAGCAGCTTCATGCATATATAAGTAGTAACCTGCAACCTTGGGAGTTTTACCGCCGGCAAACAGGATATTCGTGACTATGGTGGATGCCACAATCATCAGTAAAACGATCACGAGCAGGATCGCAAAAAGTGATCTGGCTTTTCGATTCTTATTCACGTTAGATTCTCCTTCCAATATACATTGAAAATGTAACTTCTCTGTAATCAATTATACCACATCCCGAAGGATTTTGCAAGTAATTTTGCAAAAAAATTATCAGAAAATATACATTTTTTTGGAAGATTTGCAGATAAAAAGGCGGTAGGATCGCTACCGCCTTCATTTCACGAAATACGTTCGGGGAATTAGCCGATCATGCTTGCAACTTCATCAGCGAAGTTGTCAGCCTTCTTCTCAATACCCTCACCCAGCTCGAAGCAAACATAGCCTGTTACAGTGATCGCTGCACCAGCTTCCTTTGCCTTGGAATCCACATACTGCTTGATTGTCATGGAGTTGTCCTTTACAAAGGTCTGCTCCATCAAGCAGTTCTCAGAATAGTACTTGCCAACCTTGCCCTCAGCAATCTTAGCCTTAACCTGCTCGGGCTTGTTAGCCATCTTCGGATCCTCGTCCATCTGCTTGATAACGAGCTTTCTCTCCTCGTCGATAACAGCTT
Source organism: Oscillospiraceae bacterium (assembly GCA_017462785.1). GTDB lineage: Bacteria > Bacillota > Clostridia > Oscillospirales > Ruminococcaceae > UBA3855. The sequence goes on from JAFTQJ010000055.1 coordinate 117,233, forward strand.
CCGGAACATCCTCACGAACGAGATAAGCCGGATGCATTGCTGCAACCTGGAATGTGCAGTCCTTCAGAGCTTCTACAACTGCCGGAGCTGCACCAGCCTCTGTGTTAGCAGAAACCAGAACACCTGCCTGACCGCCCTGATGAACGTAAGGAACGATTGCATCGCCTGTCATTCTTGCGAAACGACGAATCTTCATGTTCTCACGCATAACGAGGAACAGTTCCTGCAGAGCCTCTGCAACAGTCATAGTGCCGCCGCTGATGGTGCATGCATTCAGTGCATCCAGATCAGCCGGATCCTGCTCGATGACTGTGTTTGCTACGTCAGCAACAAACTTCTTGAAGTTCTCGTTGCTTGCTGCAAAGTCAGTTTCAATATTTACCTCAACGACTGCACCAACAGTAGCGTCAGCGTTTGTAGTTGCGAGAACGATACCCTCAGCTGCAACTCTGCCAGCCTTCTTAGCCTGAGTAGCCAGACCCTTTTCACGCAGGATCTTGATTGCTTCGTCTACATTACCGTCAGCCTCAGTGAGTGCCTTCTTGCAGTCCATCATGCCAACGCCTGTCATCTTACGCAGTTCGTTTACGTCTTTTGCTGTAATATTAGCCATTATAACCGCCTCCAGATAGTATTTTCGGAATCTTATTCAGCTGCTGCTTCCTCAGCAACCTCAGCAGCTGCCTCTTCTGCTGCTGTATCATCAGCACCCTGACGGCCTTCGATGATTGCGTTTGCGATTGTGCCAGCGATCAGCTTTACTGCACGGATTGCATCATCGTTACCCGGAATTACATAATCAACCTCATCGGGATCGCAGTTTGTGTCTACGATAGCAACGATCGGGATGTTCAGCTTCTTAGCCTCAGCAACAGCGATCTTTTCCTTGCGGGGGTCAACGATAAAGAGTGCACCCGGCAGCTTCTTCATATCCTTGATACCGCCCATGAACTTCTCCAGACGCTCGATCTCGAGGTTCAGCTTCACAACTTCCTTCTTCGGCAGCAGAGCAAATGTGCCGTCCTCTGCCATCTGATGGAGCTGCTCCAGTCTCTGGATTCTTCTCTGGATGGTCTTGAAGTTTGTCATCATACCGCCGAGCCAGCGAGCATTGACATAGTGTGCACCTGCACGGATTGCTTCCTCACGGATGGAATCGCCAGCCTGCTTCTTTGTACCAACAAAGAGAACAGTCTCGCCCTGTGCAGAGATGTCACGGATAAACATGTAAGCTTCTTCGAGCTTCTTCACTGTCTTCTGCAGGTCGATGATGTAGATGCCGTTACGCTCTGTAAAGATATACGGAGCCATTTTCGGATTCCATCTTCTAGTCTGGTGACCAAAGTGTACGCCTGCTTCGAGCAGCTGCTTCATAGATACTACGCCCATTTGTAGTTCCTCCTAAAAAAAGTTTGGTTTTTGAATCCTCCGCCTGCTGACCGTCCGACAACCCGAATCCCCGGGCACCTTGCCACGGAATCACAGACGTGCGAAATCTTGTATATTATACCATATTTTTTTGTATTTTGCAAGTTATTTTGCATTGTCATTGTCACGAAATTTAAATGTCGAAAATAGTTGATTTTGTATATTGTGTCCGATTTTCTCCGCTGATTCCGTCAGGAGGACATCCTTTCCGTACAAACGGACGCTGCTGCATGGGATAAAGAGATCCTCTTCCCTGCGGAATAATCCGCCGAAACAGCTGCGTCCGCAGATGATGAAGCCCCTGATAGTGCGGCTGTCAAGATCAAGCTGCACATCATCAATATAGCCAAGTTTTTCGCCGGTATACATATGGATGACTTCTTTTTTCCGAAGCTCCTCCAGATTCCACTGCAATTGCATCAACCCCATTCCTGTTATGCAGCAAGGGAGGCGTGCTCCCCTCTCCTGCAATTATATGCGGATGACGGCTTACTTTTTCTTCTTGGAGATCACGGAAAGCACCGCAGTCACGATGATGAGCAGAAGTGCTGCGGCAGCGAGGACGATGAGGACGATGATCCCGTTGTCGCCGGTTGGGACACTGCTTTCTGCAAGCTGTGCAAGCATGTAGTTCATGAGGTTCACTCCTTTCGGAAAATGTTTCTTAATAAGTATACCACAGCTTGGAATATTCGTCAAGTGCTTGCAAGTTCTGGGTCGGTATGTTATAATGTATCAGGGAGGGAACGCTATGAAAATCGAAATCACACACTGCACGCTATGCCCGAGAAAATGCGGTGCTGACCGGACGAGCCGCACGGGTTTCTGCGGCGGCGGAAACGGCATCCGTGCGGCAAGAGCTGCTCTGCATCACTGGGAGGAGCCGTGTATCAGCGGCACAAACGGCTCAGGTACGGTCTTTTTTACGGGCTGCCATCTTCGGTGCTGCTTTTGTCAGAATCTGCCGATCTCGCTGGAAAATACGGGGGCGGATATTTCTCCGGAACAGCTGGCGGAGATCTTTCTCGAATTGCAGGAGCAGAATGCTCACAATATCAACCTTGTCACGGCATCCCATCTGCTGCCGTGGATCATCAGGGCACTGGAGATCGCAAAGCCCGAGCTTCATATTCCGGTGGTCTGGAACTGCGGCGGCTATGAGCTGGAGGAATCGGTTGCGGCACTGGACGGGCTTGTGGATATTTTTCTGCCGGACTTCAAATTCTTCGATCCGGAAACAGCACGTTCCTATGCCAATGCACCGGACTATCCACAGGTGGCTGAACGTGCGGTCGCACAGATGCTGCGGCAGACGGGAAAGCCCGTCATGGAGGGCGGTCTGCTCCGGCAGGGGTGCATCATCCGGCATCTGGTACTGCCGAATCACAGACATGAATCCATCGCTCTGCTCCGGCATCTTGCGGAGCGTTTCGGGACGGAGCAATTCCTGCTTAGTCTGATGGCACAGTACACGCCGATGCAGGAATTTCCGGAGCATCCGGAGCTGAACCGCCGGATCACGAAAATGGAGTACAACAGTGTTCTGAAAGCGGCTCAGGAGCTGGGGTTTCAGGGCTATTTGCAGGACAAGAGTGCCGCACAGAGCACCTACACGCCGGACTTTGGTCTGGAGGGAATTCAAAAGGACTGACGCATGATGCATCAGTCCTTTTTGTGATTTACTCGATCGGTGCAGCCGCTTCAGTTGCTGCTGTGGTTTCTGTGGGGGCTACTGTTGCAGCCGCAGAGAGGGTCACAGTGACGATGAAACCGTCCTTGTTATTGCCGGAAACCTCGTAGGGTGTGCCGCTTGCAGGAACTGTGAGCTTGGTCTGACCATTCTGGTTGGCAGCCACATAATAAACGCCGTAGGTGGTGGAGCCGTTTGTTACTTCGAGCATATTGTCGAAGGTGTAGGTCTTGACAACATCCAGATATTCCTCAAGGCAGAGATTGTTTTCTGCAATGTAGGTTGCCGCTGCAACGCCGACATAGCGGAATGTGGAAGAAGTATGTGCTGTGATGGTTTCATCAAAGAACGCTTCCTTGTCCTCCGGATAACGCAGGATAAAGCCATAATTGTGGGCATTCTCTGCAAACCATGCATAGGTGCCGTCGGGCTTGTAGTAGTTGGAGCTTGCACCCTCAGGGAAGATGCCGAACTTGCAGGTTCTGCCGGTGCGGAAATCCTGATCCTCGGAATCGGCTGTGTAGCCGCTGATCATGCGGATGTCGCTGTTGCTGGTCACTGTATAGAAGCCTTCGAGCCAAGCATCCATTGCGAGTGCGGCATCCTTATCCATGCCGACTTCCCAGTCCTTCGCCTTGTAGTGCTTTTCGCTCTTGGTGTCGAGAATGCTCTTGATGGTAACGAATTCCACTTCCTCGGTTGCACCGTTGGTAATTGCTGCGGTGTCGAATGCACAGGGGTAAGCGGAATTGGTCAGAATCAGGTCACCACGGTGCAGCTCTTCTGCCATCAGGGTGATCTCACTATATGTAATGGGCGGCTCTGTCGGGGTAATGGAGAGCATGGAGTTGACATCTCCGACAGCCACCTGATCCGTGGAGGACATATTGTCCAGTACGGAGCTGCTGTCTTTCTTCTCGTCATCCTTCTTGCCGCAGCTGCTGATGCAGGATGAGAGGATCCAGATCATAACAATGAGGAGTGCAAGTACAAAAACAATGCGGTCATATCTGACTCTGTAGTTTTTTTTGCGGGGTCTTTGTGCCATCTTTCTTTCCTTCCTTTCTGAACATACACGAAACATATCATGAATAATTACATTATAGCATATTTTTTTGCAGATGTAAACACTTTTTTTGATTTTTTTGCATTTTACGACAAAATATTTTTGCCGTCAGCGGGGATGGGAAGGTTTCTGCACAGAAAATAATCGTGGGGGTATCTTGACAAAGCGGTAAAAATCCGATACAATGGAAGAGAATTCAAGGAACTGGAGGGATTTTTCTGATTTCGTTTTTCAAAGGAATTCGTCACAAGAAGCATGAGCATTTTTACCGGATACGGGGCAAGTTGATGCACAGTGCGACGCATATTCTGCTGCATTTCCGGCTGCTGCTCCGGTGGGTGGTGTTCGGTGCTCTGCTCGGTGTCATCATGGGGCTTGTCGGTGCTGCATTCGTGCACTGCATCCACGCAGGCACTGCATTCCGTGAATCGCACCCGTGGGTGCTGCTGACGCTTCCGGTCGGCGGACTTCTGATCGTCTGGCTCTACCGCATCACACGCAACCACAACGACAAGGGCACGAACATGGTCATTGCCTCGATCCGTTCCGAGGCAGAGCTGCCCATGCAGATGGCACCGCTGATCTTCATTTCGACCATCATCACGCACACCTGCGGCGGCAGTGCAGGACGTGAGGGGGCGGCTCTCCAGCTCGGCGGCAGCATCGGCAGCATGCTTGGCAAGGGCTTCAAGCTGCGTGAGCGTGACAGGCGAATCCTCATTCTTGCAGGCATGAGTGCTGCATTTTCAGCCATTTTCCGCACACCCATTGCGGCGGCGATCTTTGCAATGGAGGTCGGCTGCATCGGTGCAATGCACTACGCTGCACTGGTTCCCTGTGCGGTGGCTTCGCTGACAGCATCGTTCACGGCGGAACAGCTGGGACTGCCGCTTTCCCACTACAACGTTGCGGAGATTCCGGAGCTGACAGCTGGTGCAGGGCTGAAAATCGTCCTGCTGGGCGTACTCTGTGCAGGGGTGAGCATCGCATTCTGCACATTACTGCACAAGACGGAGCATTTGCTGGAAAAGAAGTTCCCCAATCCCTACCTGCGGATCCTGACTGCGGCGTTCCTGCTGCTCGGGCTGGGGCTGGTTTTCCGGACAACGGACTTTTTCGGCATCGGAGAAACGGCGATACATGGAGCAATTGCCGGTGAAACAGTCTGGTATGCTTTTCTGGTGAAAATGCTGTTCACTGCGGTGACGATCGGCGGCGGCTTCAAGGGCGGCGAGATCGTTCCCTCCTTTTTCATCGGGGCGACCTTTGGCTGTCTGTTCGGACAGATCGCCGGACTCTCCCCCTCCCTGTGTGCGGCTGCCGGCATGATGGCTCTGTTCTGCGGTGTGACGAACTGTCCGCTGGCGACGCTGTTCATCAGTGCGGAGCTGTTCGGGATGGAATGCGTACCGTTCTGCCTGCTGGTCATTGCGGTCAGCTATCTGCTTTCGGGGTATTATGGGCTGTATTCCGAGCAGAAATTCATGTATTCCAAGTTTGCAGATGCACCTGTGCACCACAGAACAAGACAATAAACGGAGGTTTGCGATGATCAGAGGCGTGATTTTTGATATGGACGGGCTGATGCTGGACACGGAAAAGCTGCTGGCAAAATACTGGATGCAGGCAGCAAGGGAGGCTGGTTTCCCGATGGAGCTGGAGCATGTGCTGGGCATCCGGAGTCTGGCGGAAGTTTTTGCAAAGCCGAAATTACAGGGGATCTTCGGGGAGGATTTTGACTATGAGAGCATCCGTGCAAGGCGGCGTGAGCTGACTGCAAAGCATCTTGCAGAGCACGGTGTTGAAACCAAAAAGGGGCTGCATGAGCTGCTTGGCTATCTGAAAGCATCGGGCAGAAAAATTGCGGTGGCAACAGCGACCGACCGTGAGCGTACGGATGCCTATCTGACACAGGCAGGGGTGCACGGCTGTTTTGATGCTTTTGTGTGCGGAGATATGGTGCAAAAGGGCAAGCCCGATCCGGAAATCTATCTGACAGCATGCAGGGAGCTGGGACTTGCACCGGAGGAATGCATGGCACTGGAGGATTCCCCGAACGGCATCCGTTCCGCATATGCGGCAGGCTGTATGGCGGTGATGGTGCCCGATCTTTCGGAGCCGGAGGAGGAGCTTCTGCCGCTGCTGACGGCTTGTGTGCCGGATCTGAGCAAGGTCATCACGCTTTTGCAATTGACAGAGGAGGTAAACTAATGGCAAAACCGAACGCATTTGATATTCCGAGAATTTACTACTTTGAGAGCAAGAACACATTCACCGGAAGCCGGAAGGACTTCAATTACAAGGTCGTGCCGGACGGTGAACTGAAGGTGTCCACATGGCATGGATTCATCAATTCGGAGCTTGCAGAAATCGAGCATGAAGCAAGCTTTCCGCTTACGGCTGAGGGGCATGAAGAAATGCTGAAGTGGCTGGAGGAAAGGTATCAGGAAAAGTGAGAAAAACCGCCGTTTTCGTGGAAAAACGGCGGTTTCATTTATTCGTGATGAACAAGATTTTCTTCCCGCTTCACGCCCTCTGTGAGAAGGGCTTCAAAACGGTCGCTTGCATAGATCTCAGGGTCGGTATCCTCATCGATCGGGTAATAGCAGGCAATGCCGCAGGACGAACCGGAGATCACAAAACAGGTCGGACCGCCTTCATGATCGGGCTGTGCATACCAGATGGTATAGCCGGCGGTGAAGGACTCACCCGTTTTCTTGTCCGTCAGACGCAGCTCCATGCCGCCGCCCCAGCTGCCGCCCTGATAGGTGTCCATCTGCTCCTGTTCGCAGAGCATCTCCCAGAGCTGTGATTTGATCTCTTCGTCAATGATTTCACCGGAATAACGGGAATAGCTGCCGTTTTCCAGTACATTGCATACGCTCTCAAACCGGAAGTCATCCATATTCCGGTCAGAAAATGCGATCTCCTCCAATGGCTCCGTAGGAAGTGCAGTTTCAAGGGAAATTGTCGATTCCAGCGGCAGATCTCTGGCACATCCGGAAAGGAGGAATGTGCCGGAGAGCAGAAGTGCCGCAAGCAGCTTATTCATACCAAGCCCTTTCCGTATCCAGTGCGAGCCTTGCAAGCTCTGCGAATTCCTGACGGTATTCATCATGCATGTCGGTCTGCTCCAGAAGCTCTGTGATCTGGGCATAGCTGGAGCTTCCCGCATATTCACTGTTTCGCAGGAGCATGCCGAATTCTGCAACAGCTGCCGCAAATGCCAGATTATCAGGCATTTCTCTGCCGGCACTGCCCTCTGCCGGAATGGGATATTCCACAAGGCGGCTTTCCGTGCCCTCCGGCTCCTTGTAACGCAGGGAGATGGTCATCAGCTCGGTTTCCGCAGGGGTCGTGCCATCGGTTTCCTGATATTTCAGCTCCATGTCATTGACTGCAAGTGCCGCTTTATCCGTGAGCACCAGCTCATAGAGGGCGGTCACAGAATGCCCTGCACCGATCTCTCCGGCATCCACCTTGTCATCTGCAAAATCCTCATTTGCAAGTGCACGGTTCTCGTAGCCGATCAGACGATAGCCCTCGACAAATTCGGGGTTGAATTCGGTCTGGATCTTCACGTCCTTGGCAACCGTATAGAGTGTGCCGCCCATCTCCTGCACGAGCACCTTCCGTGCCTCCATCAGGCTGTCGATGTAGGCATAATTGCCGTTGCCGTGGTCTGCGAGAGCCTCCAGACGGTCGTCCTTGAGGTTGCCCGTACCGAAGCCCAGCACGGAGAGATTCACGCCGGTTTCACGCTCTTCTTCGATCAGGGCGGTCAGCTCCTCCTCCGTGGAAAGTCCCACGTTCAGGTCGCCGTCCGTTGCGAGAACGACACGGTTGTTGCCGCCCTCGATGAAGTATTCCTCTGCAAGCTCATACGCCTGAACGATACCGGCTGCACCGGCGGTCGCACCGCCTGCGGTCAGGTTGTAAAGACTTTCGGCAATGCGGGGGTAGTTGCTGCCGGATTCACCCGCCAGCACGACCTGTTCTGCACCAGCATAGGTCACAATGGAAATGCGGTCGTTCTCGTTGAGGTTCTCCGCCAGCATTGCGAATGCTTCCTGCACCAAGGGGAGCTTATCCTCCGAGTACATTGAACCGCTGACATCTATGAGGAATACCAGATTCATGGGCTTTCTTTCGCTCAGGTCGATCTTTTCAGCCTGTAATCCGACCAAAAAGAGCTGGGTTTCCTCGTTCCACGGGCAGTCGTACATTTCCGTATTCACAGAGAACGGCACATCGTCCGCAGGCTCGGGGTAATCATAGGAGAAATAGTTGATCATCTCCTCGATCCGCACAGCGTCGGGGTTGACCGGCTCACCGTTGAAGAGCATGCGGCGGATGTTGGAATAGGACGCAGTATCCACATCAATGGAAAATGTGCTCAGGGGATTTTGCAGGACATTCTTGAAGCCGGCTTCTGTGACTGCATTGTACTCCTCCGCATTCGGCTCTTCGTACCACTCCATATCTGCGGAATAATGCAGATCTCTACCACCCTCCGCTTCCATTTCTGCTGCGTTATCCTGCATTTCAGGTGCGTTAATGTAGTTTTCCTGTGCGGTATCGCCTTTCTGGGTAGAAGTATAATAGCGGTTGTCACTGCTGCCGCATCCGGTCAGGGCACATGCGGTGAGGATGCATGCGGTCATGAGTGCAAGAGCCTGATTCTGTTTTTTCATAGGATCTCCTCCTTCATTACATTCGTGATGCCTCCCATTCTGCGAGAAAATCGCAGAGGACTGCATTCTGTGTGATATACATTCTGTCGTAAAAATAATCATCCGTGCCGTTCTGCTCATAGAGCAGAGGTTCGCTCGCTTCGCTTTCCAGTGATTTCCAGCCGTTGTGATAGACTGCTTCTCCGTCAGCCGTCAGCTCGATCTGCGGAGCCGATTCATTGACAAGCTCCCAGTGAAACTCATTCTGGTACAGGGGGAGCACATATTCATGATCCTTTTGCAGGAGATAGGGCGAACTGCTGTGCATCCAGAAGGTTTCGCCCGCTGCAAAAGCATCCGTTCCATAAACATCCACCACCTCAAGGAGATACACCATCTGACCTGTTTCGGGGCTCTGGTTACCGCTGTAAACAATGACATCCACAAAGCATTCCGTCTTTGCAAGCACGCTTTCTTCATGGAAGAGCTGAGTTCCGGCGGTGAGCTTATCGGGATCCGGTACATGCACCGCAGTGTCAGAAACCGGAAGTCCGAGAGAGGCGTAGGTGCGGATGCCGCTGTTCTCCGGCGGCAGTGTTTCGATCGGAGTAAAGTCCTCCGGCTGGTTCGGTGCGAATTGCTCCCCTTCCTGTTCCGGTGCGTCCATGTGTTCATTGGCAGTATCGGACTGTTCGTGCTTGACGGCATTTTCCATGCCGGACTGCCTTGTCAGCACATAGGCACCGGTGACTGTCACCAGCAGGCATGCTGCGATGGTCATGAAACGGCGGAAGCTCTGCATCCGGATGGGGGATGATTTCTGATTCTGGGAATCCTGAGGCGGCAGCTGTGCTTCGATTTTCTGCCAGAGTGCCTCATGATCCGGTATGGTCTGCTGCATTTCTTCCAGACACCGCTTTTCTATTTCTTTTCTGGTCATACGAGCTGTCCCTCCTCCGCTAATTTTTGCAGCTTTCCGATCGCTGTTCTGTACTTCCATGCAACCGTTCCGAGGGGACGCTTCAATATCGATGCAATTTCACGGAAAGTCAGTTCAGCGGACAGATGCAGCTGCACGATCTCTCTTTCATCCTCCGAAAGTCTGGATAGGATCTGGTTCGTGTGCATTGCTCCGATCACTTCATCCTCAGCCGTTTCCGCCGAGGTCTGCTGTTCTGCGTAGACTTCTGCTGCGTCCTCCATCGGAATTTCACGGTTCTTCCGCTGGAAATCCACTGCCATATTCCTTGCAATGGCATTCATCCAGCATTTGTGTCCCGTGCCTGCCCGATAGGTGGATGCACAGCCCCACAGCTTGAGAAAGAATTCCGATGTCAGGTCCTCCGCATCCTGATGGCGGTGCACTCGCCCCAGAAACAGACGGTAGATGGTATTCCCGTACGCATCATACACATCACGCAGTCCGCTGCGGTCGCCCTGAATCATCCTCTCTATTGCGGCGTTGAATTCCGCATCCGTCATGGCGTTCTCTCCTTTCCATGTGAAGCATTTTTGTGCTTCTGTAGGTTATACGTTGTCGAAACCCTGTTTGTATGGAAAAATCTGCACAAAAATTCGGATGAGTTTTTGTGCAGATTTATGTGTTCTATCATCCGGCAATGAAATCTTCATCCATCTCCGGCGGAGTTTCCGGTTCCGCTGCCGGCGGATCCGTGGGGGCTTCTGTGGGAGGATCCGTAGGCGGATCTGTCGGCGGATCGGTCACAACGGGAGGCTCTGTTTCAGTGGGTTCATTTTCACTGCTCTGCGGCTCTGTCGGGATGACGGACTCGCTGGATGGAGGAATCTCCTCGCTGCTCTGTGTCGGAGGTTCGGTATCCTCCGTCGGAAGGATGACCGGATCCGTGTCCGCTTCTGTCGGCAGCTCCTCCTGCGGATCGGATTCCGTGGGAATGGTTTCTTCCGTGGGCGGGATCTCGGTGATCTGTGTTTCGGAGGGGGCTGTTTCGGAAGGCTCCATTGTCGGGAGGGGTGCACCCGACCAGCCGCCTGTGCTGATGACGGAATTGCCCCTGCCGGTGCTGACGGTCAGCCAGACCTCACTGCCCACGGGGACAACGGTGTTGTAGGCGGTGCCCTGTGAAATGACGGTATCCGCTGCATAGCCGCCGTCCGCTGCATAGATGATAACCGCCTTCAGACCAGCCTCTTCCAGTGTGCTTTTGGCGGAATTGACATTCATCATTGCGACCTGCGGCACACGCACGGTTTCCACGCCGAGGCTCACCACCATATTGATGACCGTACCCTGTGAAACACGTCTGCCCTCCGGGATCTCCTGTGAAATGACAACGCCCTCGGCTACAAGCGGATCATGCACGGCTTCGACCTGAAGTGCATAGAGGTGCAGCTCTGCAAGCAGCTGTTTTGCCTCCTCAAACTCCATGCCGACATAGTTGCCAACGGTTTCAAGCTTGGTGGAATCGAGGTCGTCACGTCCGAGGGAAACCTGCAAATGGATGGTGGAATCTCTCACGAGGAGCGTGTCCGGTGCGATGCTCTGGGTGATGACGCTGCCCGGTGCGTCACCAATGCTGAGGATCTCCTCATAGGTCACGGCAAAGCCAAGCTCCTCCAGCCGTGCGGCAGCTTCTTCAAGCAGCATATTGCAGACATTCGGGACATAGTTCCGCCAGCCGTCACTGACTGCGAGCTGGATGCTCTCCCCTGCTTTGACAACGGAGCCGGCACTGGGATTCTGGGTGACGATGTAGTTTTCCTCGATCACGGGGTTATCCTCACGGGAGGCAATGACCACATGCAGACCGAGTGCTTCCGCTGCCTGCACAGCTTCCTCCTGCGAGAGGTAGAGAAGCTCGGGAACTCGGATATCCTCCTCGGAGAGCCGGTAGTCCGAATCCCTGAGCTGTACACCGTATGCGGCGGCAGCCGCAAGGGAAACGGGCACGGCACAGCAGAGAATGCAGAAAACGGCTGTGAATGCAGGAGAAAAGAGCTTTCCGAAGCCGGAGCTTCCGGAACGGTGCCGGATCCTGACAGTGCGTCTGGAGGCTCTGTCCCTGTGCAGCATTTTCCAGAGCTGTTCCATGCCGATGGAGGGCTGCTGCATACCCTTTTTCAGTGCCTTCCGGATGCCCTTGGGCAGTGCGGCGGCGGTTTCCTCACGGTAGACCTGCTCTCCGGTCATCATCCGCCAGAGCAGGGTGCTGACTGCCTGTACGTCCATATCCGCTGTTTTCTGCTCAATGCCGGTGCACCAGCCTGTCAGAATGGCGGTGTCCTGCCGGAGCATGATGGAATACGGGGAAATTTCTCCGTGATAGATCTGCTCGTCATGCAGTCCCACGAGGGTATCCATGACCGGTGTGAGCAGGTCGATCGCCTCCTGCGGCGTGAAGAGCTGCATGGCGGCAGCCTGTGCAAGACTCTGTTCCTCGGCGGCTTCTGTGACGCTCCAGATGGTACCGCATGCCTCGAAAATGCCGAGGATGGGTTCGAGTGCACTTTCCTCGTGCAGCTCTGCAAGACGTTCCAGCAATGTCACATACTGGGATTTCACAGTATCAAAAAGGGATGCCGCTTCTGCGTGGTAGGGGCTCCATTCGCCGTTTTCATCCTGCATGCACCAACGCATGGGAAGCAGTTCGTGCAGATACACGGGGCGGCGTGTGCGGAGATCCTCGGCTTCATAGGTCAGCTCCAGACCGCAGACACGCAGGGCTTTGCCGAGTCTGTAGATTTGATGGATCACCGTTCCCTCCGCTTTCTGTGCCTGACGCACAGCGGACGGGAATGTATCGTTTGTACTGTACCAGCTCATGATCTCCCCCCTTTACTGTAATGCACTGCTGTCGATTTCCGGCTGGATGTTGCCGATCACTGACAGGGCATCATGGTTTTCAAGCGTCTGCGGCAGCACATCGCTGTGCATGGGCAGAGCACTGTAATATTCTGCAAACATGATCTGCTGTGCTTCTTCGGTCAGCAGATACTGGAGCCAGAGCATACCGATCCGCTGGCTGTTCCAGTCCTTGTTTTTGTTGACGGTGCAGTACATCTCATATTGCAGAGGGTAGGCACCGTTTACGGAAACCGGCAGCATCCGGACAGCTCCGGAAGTAATGGCAGTACGCTCGGCAAGTGCAAGGCAGCGTGTGCTTGCCAGAAAGGGCTGCTCGCTGCGGCTTTCGAGGTATGCGGAGAAATCTCCCTGCTCACGCTCCGTGCCGGATTCGGCATAGGCAAGGAACGGGGCGGCACTTGCATCAACTGTAACTGCGGCATCAATTTCAGAGAAATCAATGGTGTCCCCTTCGATCTCCTCACCGGAGGCAGTATTGCAGTACAGGGCAGTAAGGCTGCATCCGAGGGGGATGGAGGTTTCAAATTCAGTCAGATCCGCAAGACAGGGCACATCCAGAGAAGCAGTCAGGAGGGAGAGGTCTGCTCCCATTTCCTGCACCTTTTCACTTGCGGTGTTCATAAACACGGTCGGCGGCTCTGCTCCGGTCTTAGCAAAGTCGAGTGCTTCCTCAAAGGAATCATCCGCATAGATCACCAGATCCACACCGTAGCCGGTGTATTTGCGTTCAAATCCGCTTACAAGCTTCTGGTACATTTCCTGTGTCTGCACCTCATCAAGTGCCGTGTCCATCGGCATCCAGACGGAAATGACATCTTGCTTCACCAGACCGAGCTTCATGCAAAGACCCATGGGAAGCTTGTTCCTGCCCAGCCAGAATGCACCGCCGGCGGCTGCAAGCAGGAAGAGCAGGCAGACCGCTGCACGGATCAGGGGCTTTGCCGAAGGACGTGAAGTCTGCGGCATTTCGGGGATGTTTTCCTCGCAAATGAGAGCGTTGCGGAGCAGTTTTGCGTCCTGATAGCTGTAACGGAACACGTTCCGGATGATGGCAAGCTCTTCGGGATCCTCCGCATCCTCCTCCAGACCGTCAGCCATGCCGGAGAGGAATGCAGTCAGGATGTGCATGTCCTGTGTCAGGTCGGTTTCACCTGCGGCAGCGGCAGTGAGAATCTGCTGCGGATCGAGCAGAAATTTTCCGTCGGAATGGAGCAGAACGGCAGAGGCGGACAATGTGCCGTAATACAGACCGCTGCGGTGGAGGGCGATGTAGGTATCACACAATGCGATGCCCAGACTCCGCAGATAGGAGGCGGTACGGGGGAATTCAGTTTTTGCAAGGCACTCCCCCTCCGGCAGGAAATAGGCAAAATAGGAAGTGCCGTTTGCATCGAAGCATTCGCTCTGCTCGGGCAGATGCGGAATGTTATTTTCTGCAAGGATGCGTGATGCCCTGCGGAAGCGTTTCAGTCCGGCAGAGAAGCCCTCCGCCGGCACTGCGGTCAGACCGTCCTCAGAACGCTCCGCTGCTCCCTCCGGAAAATATTCTGCAATGCGGCAGACTTTGCCGCTTTCGGTATGTACTGCAAGATAAGTGATGATCTGTTCGTTTGCTGAAGCTGTTCCTGTCAGCTGCCAGCTCTCGTGCAGGATCGTATCTGCCGGCAATGCAGGAACATTGCGGCGGCTCTGCCTGATGAAATCCATAGTTTTTCTCCTGTGTCATAAAGTCGGATAGTAATAGTATAGCATATTTTATCCAAAAAGTCAAATCCGTCCATTCTGCATAAAAAACTCCCGACATACCGTGTGTCGGGAGTTCGTGGTTCAAGCTTTTCTCGCTCTCTTGACCTCATAGAGCATCTGATCCGCTTTGTGGATGAAGTCGGGGATCGTTTTCATCTGCTCGGTATAGAGTGCATAGCCAATGCTCAGATGCAGATAATAGGGTGCACCTGCCGCCTCGTTGTCATCGGCAAGCACCTGATTCAGCTCCGTGCAGAGCGTCCGGACTTTCTCTTCGCCGGAGGTTTCAAGGACAATGATGAATTCATCGCCGCCGTACCTGCACACAAAGCTGCGGTAACGGGAGCAGACCTTTTTCAATGCGGAAGCCACACGCACCAGAGCCTTGTCACCCTCCACATGACCGTACTGGTCGTTGATCTTCTTGAAATAGTCCATGTCCATCATCAGCAGATAGAGCTTCTTATCGGGGTTCGCTGACCGCATCTTTGAGGAGAGGTACCGCAGAAGCTGGTTGCGGTTGTTCAGCTGGGTCAGGGGATCAATGGAGATCTTTTCATTCTGGAGGTTGATGTAGACCTGAAGCAGAGCCAGTGTGACACCCATGCTCAATACGGGGGATTCGGAGAAAAACACCTGCCAGATGCCGCAGACCATCGGGAAAATACAGAAGGAGGCGATCGTCAGGTGTTTGCTGCGGTTGGCGTAGTCCGATTTGTTCTGTGCACGGATGAACGCTTTCACACAGGTGAAAACCAGATACCCGAACAGCACGACGCTTTGCAGTATGTACAGGGGCCCGTGCTGGAAGTGTCCCTGTTCATCGAAATAGAACAGGAGGTGTGTCCACGGCGTTGTGAGCAGCAGTATATTGAAGAGCGTCACGGGCAGGGCACCGAGGAGCTTTTGCCGTTTCGATGTCGCAAGACTCGATTCCTGAAGATACTCGGAGTAGAGAAACCACAGATAGGATACAAATCCGGTCAGGAGGTAGTATACAATATCGACCGCATATTTCAGCCCGACCATTTCAAGCGGCAGCAGGAAATCCAGCGTTACCCAGAGGGAATCCGAGATGCACAGAGCCATGACGCTCGCCATCAATGCAATGAGGATCCGCTGGGAATTCTGCATGTCCACCGTCTGGATCACCCGCACAAACAGCGTCAGGATAATGAGCAGGCAGAAAAAATCAAGCTCAAAGTAGTAGAGATTCATCATTTGTTCGTCCTTCTTCCAGTAAATGCAATGATGCATACAAATATTTCTTATCTTAATTATACCACTCTTTCCCCAAATTGTCTATATGATTTAAAATATTTTTTGTTGGATTGGCACATTTTTAAAGATTCATTCACAATTCCAGCTTGTACAAAAAGTCGTTTTTTTAGGATTAGGCATCCTATCACCGCCCCCACCTCACCGGTGCCCGCCAAAGGGCAAAGCCCTTTGCAGATGTTAAGGTTTTTCGACAGACTGAATTCTTTTTCCTTTTGAAAAAACAGCCCAGCCGCTGGAAAAGCGTACTGGGCTGTCCGTTATCGGGAAGTAGTGGTGGTTTCCTCTTCGGCTGTATCCGTGCCGGCGATCTCACTGACGATGTCCCTGCCCTCGTCCGCTGCATCGCTGACGATGTCCTTGCCGCCTTCGATCACGTCACTGACCATATCTTCCGCATCGTCCATGATGCCTCTGTCAGTGTCCTCCGTCCGTGCTGCTTCCTCGGATGCTCTGTCATTTTCTCTGTCCGTTTCATGCTGTTCCGTCTGCTGTACGGAATTGGTATCCGCATCATTTCTGTTTCTGCCGCAAGCTGTCATCAGTACAGCGGCTGCCGCAAATGCAAACAGCAGGATCCAAATTCTTTTCATGCTGACTGCCTCCTATCAGATAATCTCCAGTCTGCATTCTGCAAACCGGTTCGGGTATATTATCCCCTGAAAATGCTGTTTTATTCCGGCTTCGTTTTGTGCACAATCAACAATTGTAAATATGTACAAATGTTGCAAATCATGAAATTTTACAATTTCCTTGCAAAACGTGTGAGAAAATGCTATAATAGTCAGGTATCACAAGCAAGGAGGTATCCCATGAACGCAAAAGAGGAATTCATTGAGCTGTTTCAGACCCACATCACCCGAAAGGGTGCACAGGCACTGCTGGATTATCTGCTGTCGGATGCCAGTGATTTTTTCACTGCACCGTCCAGTACCAGATACCACGGTTCCTATGAGGGCGGACTTGTGGAGCATAGTGTGAATGTCTACCACTGCCTGAAGGACTATCTGACCCGTCCCCGCACCAAGGAGCTGTACGGGATGGATTACACGGAGGAAACCATTGCACTGGTGGCTCTGCTGCATGACATCTGCAAGCTGAATTTTTACAAGGTGGACTACCGCAACGCCAAGAATGACAAGGGTGTGTGGGAGAAGGTTCCCTACTACACGATCGACGACACCCTCCCCTACGGACACGGTGAAAAGTCGGTGTACATCATTTCAAGCTACATGCGTCTGAGCCGTGAGGAGGCGTTTGCGATCCGCTACCATATGGGATTTTCCGGTATCGAGGACAAAAATTCCATTGGAAAGGCGTTTGAAATGTTCCCCCTTGCATTTGCATTAAGTGTAGCAGACATGGAAGCGACATACTATTTAGAAGGTTCTATCTGATTTACTACTATATTCAAAAGGAGTTTTTTTCATGAGTTGGTTCGATCATGCAATCATCTATCACATCTATCCGCTGGGTTTCTGCGGAGCACCGAAATTCAATGAGGGCGGAGAGCCTGTGAATCGTCTGGAAAAGGTACTGGAATGGATCCCGCACCTCAAGGAAATGAGCGTGGATGCGGTTTATTTCGGTCCGGTATTTGAATCTGTGGAGCATGGCTATGATACCATCGACTACAAGATGATCGACCGCCGTCTTGGTGACAATGCGATGTTCAGAAAGATCTGTGACGCACTGCACGAAAATGGCATCCGTGTCATTCTGGACGGTGTATTCAACCACGTTGGCAGAAAGTTCTGGGCGTTCACGGACATCCAGCAGAACGGGCAGAATTCCCGTTATTGCAGCTGGTTCCAGAACCTCAATTTCGGCGGTCAGAGTCCCTGCGGTGATCCGTTCTGGTATGAGGGCTGGCATGGTCACTATAATCTTGTCAAGCTGAATCTCCAGAATCCGGAGGTCTGCGACCATCTGCTGGATGCGGTACAGTACTGGATGGACGAATTCAAAATTGACGGCATCCGCTTCGATGCGGCGGACTGCATCGACTTCAATTTCTTCAAGCGGATCCGGCAGTTCTGCAAGCAGCGTGATCCGGAATTCTGGCTGATGGGTGAGATCATCCACGGCGACTATAACCGCTGGGCAAATCCGGAAATGCTCGATTCTGTGACAAACTACGAATGCTACAAGGGCATCTGGTCCTCCCATAATGACAAGAATTTCTATGAGATCGACTATTCCATCAACCGGCAGTCCGGTGCAAACGGCGGCATCTACAAGAACACGAACCTCTACACCTTCGTGGATAATCATGATGTCAACCGTCTGGCAAGCACGGTCACTGACCAGAGATACCTGAACACCGCCTATACGCTGCTTTACACGATGCCGGGTATTCCCTCGGTGTATTACGGCAGTGAGTACGGCATCGGCGGCATTCATGAGAACAATTCCGACGATGGTCTGCGTCCGTGCCTTGATCTGGGGGCTATGCAGAATGAAAACACGGAGCTGTACCGCCACATTGTCAAGCTGGGCAGAATCTACAAGGCATACCCTGCCCTGCGGACGGGCAATTATCATACACTGCATATCCGCAACCGGCAGATCGTGTATGCCAAGGAGCTGGACGGACAGACGGTGTATGTTGCACTGAATCTGGATGACCAGCCGTATGATATGCAGTTCGGCACACATTATGACGGGCTGGTGGATGCGGTCAGCGGCAATGCCGTGCGTGTGGAGTACGGCAATGCATTCCTGCATCTGGAGCAGCATTCTTCGATGATCCTTGTGCATGACAATATCGTGAATGACATTCCGGAGGAAAAGCCCGCTGAACTTCCCGTGCCCCGTGAGGTGCATGAGGGCGAGCGTTACCGTCACTTCAAGGGCGGCGTGTACACGGTCATTGCGATTGGTACGCATACCGAAACGATGGAGGAAATGGTCGTTTACCGCAGTGATGAGAATGGTTCTGTCTGGGTAAGACCGAAATCCATGTTCCTTGACAAAAAGGGAGATATTGACAGATTTGTAAAGATATAAAACAAAACAAGCAGCCGTTTTTTACAGCGGCTGCTTGTATTTTATGCGGAAGATTACTTTGCAAAATTACCCATAATGGTATAACCCGGCTGGATGAACAGACCGGTTTCCTTTGCGGTTCTCTCGCAGAAGCCGTCCACACCCTCGCACTCCTTGGTGCTGTCATAGATGAAGAACGGAATCGGGTCGTTGGTATGTGTCATCAGGGACAGCGGCGTTGCATGGTCGGGTGTTACCAGAACCTTGAAATCGCCCTGACTTCTCAGATACTCCGTTACCGGTCCGAGAATGGTCTTGTCGATGATGGAGATCGCCTTGACCTTGTTGTCGATCTCGTTTCTGTGTCCGCACTCATCCGGTGCTTCCACATGGATGTAAACGAAATCCTGACCGTTCTTGAATTCCTCGATCGCAGCCTGTGCCTTGCCCTCAAAGTTGGTGTCAATGTAGCCTGTAACGCCATCTACCTTTACCACGTTCATGCCGGCGAACTTGCCGATGCCTTTGAGCAGGTCAACTGCGGAGATCATAGAACCCTTAAGACCATACTTTTCCTTGAAATCGTCAAGCTGTGCACGAACGCCCTCGCCCCAGAGCCAGATGCTGTTGGCAGGACGCTTGCCATTCTTGATTCTCTCCAGATTCAGCGGATGATCCTTCAGGAGGTCATAGGACTTTTTCATCAGATCATAGAGCTTTTCTGCATTCGGGTGGTTCGGGATGTATTCCTTGATGGGCTTTCCGGTGATGTCGTGGGGCGGTGTGAGTGTGCCCACATCGGTCGTGCCGTTGTCCCAGATCAGGCAGTGACGGTAGCTGACACCGTTGTAGAATGTGAATTCCTCGTTGTTGAGGTGTTCTGCAAGGAAATTCACCAGAATCTCGGCATCCTCGGAGGAAATATCATCCGCACAGTAGTCGAGAATGGTCTTATCCTCGTAGTTTGCCTCGTCTGTCAGAGTTACCAGATTGCAGCGGAGGGATACATCGGTGGTTTTCATATCAATGCCGATGCTGCCAGCCTCCAGCGGAGATCTGCCAGTGTAATATTTCTTCGGATCATAGCCCAGAATGGACAGGTTTGCCACGTCGCTGCCGGGCTTCATGCCATCATCCACGCTCTTGACAAGACCAACAGTCGCAGTCTTTGCCAGACGGTCGATATTCGGTGTGTCCGCAGCTTCCAGCGGTGTCTTGCCGCCCAGCTCCGGTACGGGATAGTCAGCCATGCCATCGAAAAGTACTACTAAATATTTCATGTAAAGGACTCCTTTATATTGCGGATTGGTTCACTGTTTCCGATTGGGCGAAGCCCCAGCGGAAACGAATGACCAGCGGCAGTTTACCGCTTAGTTTTTGATGCTGTGCATGGGAGCAGGGATTCTGCCGCCACGGGAGATGAACTTTGCCGGAGATTTGCGGTTGATGGGCATCACGGGACCGCTGCCGAGCAGACCGCCGAATTCGAGCATATCCCCTTCCTGCATGCCAACTGCCGGAATCAGGCGGACAGCTGTTGTCTTATTGTTCACCATGCCGATCGCTGCTTCATCTGCGATGATGGCAGAGATGGTTTCTGCCGGAATATCGCCGGGAACTACGATCATGTCCAGACCTACGGAGCACACTGCGGTCATTGCCTCCAGCTTTTCAAGGCTCAGAGTACCTGCAAGTGCTGCGTCGATCATGCCCTGATCCTCGGAAACCGGAATGAATGCACCGGACAGACCGCCGACATTGGAGGATGCCATTACGCCGCCCTTTTTCACTGCGTCATTGAGCAGTGCAAGGGCTGCGGTCGTGCCGTGTGTGCCGCACTGTTCCAGACCCATGCCCTCCAGAATATGGGCAACGGAGTCACCCACTGCCGGTGTCGGTGCGAGGGAAAGATCCACGATACCGAACGGAACGCCCAGCATCTTGGAGGCTCTGGAGCCTACGAGCTGACCCATTCTCGTTACCTTGAATGCGGTCTTTTTGATCACATCTGCAATGCCGTCAATGGATGCATCCGGATACTTTGCGATCGCTGCACGGACAACGCCCGGACCGGAAACGCCAACGTTGATGACACAGTCCGGCTCGCCGGGACCGTGGAATGCACCTGCCATGAAGGGGTTATCCTCCGGTGCGTTGCAGAATACGACCAGCTTCGCAGGTCCGATGCACTGACGGTCAGCCGTGATCTTTGCGGATTCGAGAACCACCTCGCCCATGAGCTTGACTGCGTCCATGTTGATGCCGGATTTACTGGAGCCGACATTCACAGAGGAGCAGATGTTAGTTGTCACGGACAGTGCCTCGGGGATGGACTTGATCAGGGCAAGATCACCTGCACTGAAGCCCTTCTGCACCAGTGCGGAATAGCCGCCGATGAAGTTGACACCGCAGGTGTCCGCTGCTCTCTGGAGTGCCAGTGCAAACTTGACCGGATTGTCATTCGGGCATGCTGCTGCAAGCATCGCAATGGGAGTGACGGAAATACGCTTGTTCACGATCGGAATGCCGTATTCCTTTTCGATCTGTTCGCCCACACTTACGAGGTTGGCTGCCTTTGTGGTGATCTTGTTGTACACCTTTTCGCATGCCTTGTCGATGTCGGGGTCGATGCAGTCGAGCAGAGAGATGCCCATGGTAATTGTACGAATATCCAGACACTCATCCTGAATCATACGGATGGTTTCCAGAATATCAAATGTATTCAGCATGATCTCACTCCTTTAGATTTTGTGCATGGAATTGAAAATATCCTCATGCATGCAGTGAATTGCAAGTCCCTGTTCCTTGCCCAGTGCATTCATATCATCTGTCAGGGCTGCGAAATTCTCACCCATGCCGGAAATGTCCACCAGCATGATCATTGCAAACATGTCCTGAAGTACGCTCTGTGTTACCTCGACCACGTTCGCACTGTGCTTTGCACAGATACCGCTTACCTTATGAAGAATACCTACCGTATCCTTACCAATGACTGTAATTACAGCTCGCATAATATACCTCCTAATTTCTGCGGCAGTCCATGCTGCTGCATATGCTGCCGGTAATCGTTAATATTATAACATACTTTGCCGGAAAAGAAAAGAGATTTTTTTGAAATTGTTCCAAAAATTTATGTTTTCTTTATATTCAGGACATTTTAACCAAAAATTTACACAGCATAGACTTGACTTTTGTGGGAGAAAATGATACAATGATAATGTGTAAGTACGTCCGGAAAATGGAGCGTCTTATTTTGTTCGTGGAAATGACATAAGGTCACACCCGAAAGCCATACACAGGCTTTGGAAATGGCCATAGGAAAGGTGATGTAAAATGAAAAGAACAGTTTTCCGCAGGGTAACAGCGGCGGCTCTTGCCTGTATGGCAGCAGTACTCGGATGCATAGCGGACGGCGGTGCGGCACTCCGAAGCAATGCGGCTCTTGATCCGATTGATGAACCATCCAAAGAATATGCGGAGGCGGTCGTTGCCCTTGTCAACGCAGCACGTCTGAAAGAGGGACTGCCGCAGCTTCCGATCCTTCCGATCCTCCTTAATGCATCGGATATTCGTGCCGAGGAGCTTGCTGTGAATTACTCGCATTATCGTCCCGATGGTTCAATACCTGACACTGTGCTTCTGAATGAGGGGTTCTTTTTTGCCTATATCGGAGAAAACAACGGCAAAGGAAGCACCACCCCTGCACACATCGCAGAAGCATGGCTCAATTCCACCAAACACCGCAACACGATCATGAACGAAAATAAGCAGACTGAATATACGCATATCGGTGTTGGTTATCACTATGATGAAGCTGCTAAAATGCATTACTGGAATATGCTGCTGATCGCCAATTATGAATTCGGTACTCACCAGATCTATGATGACCAGTATCTCCCGAAAGTGGATCACGCCGATCCTGATGGTTCAATGACCATCAATGCAAGGGATGCTTCCCTCATTCTGGAATATTCCGCAGCAGAGGCAGCCGGCGTGGAATATCCGGTAATCTATTCTTTCGAGGATGCGGCGGATGTCAATTCGGACGGCAGTATCGACTCCATTGATGCGTCCATCATTCTTTGCTACACCGCTGCAAAGGGTGCCGGTGAGGATGCGGCACTTGAGGACTTCATCTGGTAATCACAGATCAATACAGCCTCCGGCTGTTTTGAATAGAAAAAATCTTAAATAATAAGGAGCAGAAAAACATGGATATTATGCAGTCATCGCTGAAAAAGCACGAGGAATGGGGCGGAAAGATCGAGATCATCTCCCGCACCTCCATCAACGACAGGGATTCCCTTTCCCACGCATACACCCCCGGTGTTGCACAGCCCTGTCTGGAGATTGAGAAGGATCCGGAGCTTTCCTACACACTGACACGCCGTCATAATCTCGTGGCAGTGATCACGGACGGTACGGCTGTACTCGGTCTGGGTGACATCGGCCCGCTGGCGGCAATGCCGGTCATGGAGGGCAAGTGTGCACTGTTCAAGGAATTTGCTGATGTGGATGCATTTCCGCTTTGCGTGGATTCCAAGGACACGGACGAAATCGTCAATACCATTGCCAACATTGCTTACAGCTTCGGCGGCATCAATCTGGAGGACATTGCTGCACCGAGATGCTTTGAGATCGAAGCCAAGCTCAAAGAGCGTCTGAATATTCCGGTGTTCCATGATGACCAGCATGGTACTGCGATCGTTGTAGCGGCCGCACTCGTCAATGCATGCAGAGTGGCTGACAAGAAGATCGAGGAGCTGGAGATCGTCATCAACGGTGCAGGCTCCGCAGGCATTGCCATTGCAAAGCACCTGCTCAATCTGGGTGTGGGCAATATTCAGATGGTGGATCTCAAGGGCATTCTGACTGCGGACGAAACCTATGAGAATCCGGCACACAATGCGATCGCTGCGATCACCAACAAGAAAAGATGCACCGGTGCACTGGCGGATGCTGTCAAGGGTGCGGATGTATTCATCGGCGTTTCCAAGCCGGGGCTGCTGACTCCGGAAATGATTGGCACGATGAACGACAAGCCGCTGGTATTTGCAATGGCAAACCCGACTCCGGAGATCATGCCGGATCTTGCGAAGGAAGCAGGTGCTTTCATCGTGGGCACGGGCAGAAGCGACTTCCCGAACCAGATCAACAATGTTGTGGCATTCCCCGGTGTGTTCAAGGGTGCTCTGGCAGTCCGTGCAACGGACATCAACGAGGCAATGAAGGTTGCTGCTACCAAGGCGATTGCCGGATGCGTCAGTGATGAACAGCTCTGTGCAGAATTCATTCTGCCGGATGCATTTGACAGAAGCGTGGCTGTGGCCGTTGCAAAGGCAGTGGCACAGGCTGCAATTGATTCCGGTGTTGCCGGACTTTCCGAAAATCCGCTTGCATGACCATTTTTCTGCTCCGTACAGGGTGTACGGAGCAGATTTTCACCAAAGGAGAGAGAATTATGATCTACACTTATCAGCCGAGGGGCGTATGCTCCCGTAAAATCACCATCGAGATCGAGGACGGCATTGTGAAAAACTGTGCCTTTCAGGGCGGCTGCAACGGCAACACACAGGGCATTTGCAGTCTTGTGAAGGGTATGCCCGTTGAGGAAGTCATTGCACGGCTGGAGGGGCTTGACTGCAACGGCAGAGGCACCTCCTGCCCCGATCAGCTGGCTAAGGCACTGAAAGCCAGTCAGGAAGCATGTTTGTAATTGAATCCGTCTGGGGACGGGTGCTGGGCACTGTGATTTTTCTGGTTCTGCTGGTGCTCTTTGTCAATGCTTTTCTACTTGGCATCTGTAATCTCGGCAACATTGCCGGAACGCTCCTGAGCATTCTCGGGCTGTTGTTTTTCGCTGCCAATCCGCTGGTGTCCCGACTTCTGCAAAAACTCTGGGCATGCGGTGCAGGACGCACCGTGCTCTGCATTGCAATGGGACTGCTCGGTATTTCCAGTATTGCGGTGGTCATTATCAGCGGTTTCATGCTCCATGCGGCATACGATGCCCCTGAGGAGGAGAATACTGTCGTTGTGCTTGGCTGCAAGGTGCGGAACGGCGTACCGAGTCTGATGCTGCGGCGAAGGCTTGATGCGGCGTATGCGTATCTGACGGAACATCCGGATGTACCGGTGATCGTGTGCGGCGGACAGGGACCGGATGAAGCGATCTCCGAGGCACAGTGCATGTATGAATACCTGACAAGCAAAGGGATTAATGCAGAGAGGATCCATCGGGAGGACACGTCTGCTTCTACGATCGAGAATCTCCGGAATGCACAGGAAATCATTCATGAGAATGGATGGAGCGACCGCATTACGATCGTGACGGACGGCTTTCACCAGCTGAGAGCGTCCATGATCGCTGATACACTCGATCTGGAAAGCGACCATGTTTCGGCATATACTTCATGGTATCTTGTGCCGACATACTGGGTCAGGGAGTGGTTCGGGGTTTGTTATCAGCTGGTGATGGGATAGGATCTCTGCACTTTCCCCTGTCTAAAGGGAAAGAAAAAAGATGCCCCGCAAAATGCGGGGCATTGCTTTGTTCTGGAATCTCTTTTATACGATCTTTGTTGTCCAGTCCTCGAGATTCCATACCTCATCTGCAACATCCATGTAGAATTCCGGCTCGTGGCTGACGAGAAGAACAGTGCCCTTGTAATCCTGCACCGCAGTTTTCAGGGCTTCCTTGGCATCCACATCAAGATGGTTGGTCGGCTCGTCGAGCACCAGCAGATTGACCGGTTTGAGCATCAGACGGCACAGGCGTACCTTGGCATTCTCACCGCCGGAGAGCACCTTCATCTGGGAGGTGATGTGCTCCGTAGTCAGACCGCATTTTGCAAGTGCTGCACGCACCTCGGCATTCGTCATGGATGGGTATTCGTCCCAGATGGTCTGGAGGGCGGTTTCGCTTGTGGCGATCTCCTCCTGCTCAAAATAGCCCACTTCAAGGAACTGGTCGTGTTCCACCGTGCCGGATACTGCCGGAATCAGTTTGAGGAGGGTTTTCAGGAGCGTAGATTTGCCCAGACCATTCACGCCACGAATGGCGATTTTCTTATTGCGTTCGATCGTCACAGAAACGGGCTTCGTCAGCGGTTCGTCATAGCCGAGCACCAGATCCTCGCCGGAAATCACTACCCTGCCGGGGGTGCGTGCGGACTGGAATGCAAAGACCGGCTTGGGCTTTTCATGTGTTTTCTCGATAATGTCCATTTTGTCGAGTTTCTTCTGTCTGGACTTCGCCATGTTGGTGGTGGCAACTCTCGCCTTGTTGCGGGCAATGAAATCCTGCAAGTCGGCGATCTCCTTCTGCTGCTTTTCGTATGCCTGCTCGATCTGGCGTTTTTTCAGCTCGTACATCCGCTGGAAATTCTCATAGTCACCGGTATATCTCGTCAGGACTGCATTTTCCACATGGTAGATGACGTTGACAACATCGTTGAGGAACGGAATGTCGTGGGATACCAGAATGAACGCATTTTCATAATTCTGGAGGAAATTCTTCAGCCAAGCAATATGGTTTTCGTCAAGGAAGTTGGTCGGCTCGTCGAGAATGAGGATCATCGGATTTTCGAGGAGCACCTTGGCAAGAAGCACCTTGGCACGCTGACCGCCGGAAAGCTCGGTGACATCACGGTCCAGTCCGATCTCGCCGAGTCCCAGACCGTTTGCATATTCAGAAATTTTCGCATCAATGGTATAGTAGCCGCTGTATTCGAGGATGTTCTGGATCTCGCCGACATCCTCCATCAGCTCGTTCATTTCGTCCTCGGAGCAGTCCGCCATCCTATCGTAAAGCTGGAGCATCTCCTGTTCGAGGTCGGCAAGATGTGCAAAGGCATCATGCAGGACATCACGAATGGTCTTGCCCTTTTCCAGCGTGCTGTACTGGTCGAGGTAGCCCGTTGTAATGCGGCGGCACCATTCGATCTTACCCTCATCGGGCATGAGCTTGCCGGTGATGATGTTCAGAAAGGTGCTCTTGCCCTCGCCGTTTGCACCGACAAGTCCGACATGCTCGCCTTTGAGCAGGCGGAAAGAGGAATCGTTCAGGATCTGTCTGGCACCGAAGCCGTGGGTCACATGTTCAACGTTCAGAATACTCATATTATGTTCTACTCCTGTCTTTGTATTGCTTTACCTGATATTTGCCCTGCCGATGGCAGGGCAAATGTTTCTTAGGGAGTGTTGACACTAAAATCATACGCAGATTTTCGAGCAGAAATTTCATGCAGACAAGGCGAAAAGGTGCAGGCAGGCTGTCGCCTGTCAAACCTTTTGGGCACAGGATGCGTGAAATTTTGCCGAAAAGATGCGTTGTTAGGCTTAGTGTCAACACGACCTAATCTCTGTGATAAACGCCCTCATGCAGACGTTCAATAAACTGGTCAGCGGGCAGGGGCTTGTCAAAATAATAGCCCTGTGCTTTTTCGCATTTTAGCTGTCTGAGGAACTGCACCTGTTCGGCAGTTTCCACGCCCTCGGAAATCACCTGAATGCCAAGATCCTTCGCCATGCCCACGATGCTGCGGAGAATGATCTTTGCACCCTCCGTATCCTTGCCGCCCTCATTGTGGAAGCTCTTATCGAGCTTGAGCACGTCAAAATTCATGTTGCGGAGCATGTTGATGGAAGAATAGCCCTTGCCGAAGTCATCGAGAGAAGCGGAAAATCCAGCCTTTTTCAGATCGGTGAGGATCTCATTGAACTTCTCCTCATCCTCCATGCAGCAGGTTTCTGTGAATTCGATCTCAAGGTACTCCACCGGCACCTGATACTGTGCGGCGATCTTCAGGAGTTTCTCGGGAAAATGAGCCGTTTCCAGCGTGATCTTGGAGAAATTGACGGAGATCGGAACGACCGGAATTGCTGCATCCATCCAGACACGCAGCATTTTACAGACCTGTTCAAAGACATAGAAATCAATATCCGTGATCAGCCCATCCTGCTCGAAGATCGTGATATAGGAGTCGGGCTTCATCATCCTGCCCTCATGCATCCATCTGGAAAGTGCCTCCGCACCGATGATGCGGAAATCATCCAGACACACCTTGGGCTGGAAATAAATCAGGAATTCACCATTATGCAGTGCCGGCTCCAGAGCCGCTTCAAGCATTTTGGTGTGCTCATACTGCCGGCGGCGTTCGTCGTTGTAGTACAGGATATTCTGCTTGCCGCACTGTCTTGCCAGACGGCAGGCAAGGTTGGCGTTCTCCATGATCTCGGAGATCTCGTCCTGCCCTGCTTCGATGCAGTACACGCCCATCCGGAATGCGATCTCAATCGGGACATTTCTGCCCTCGTGCAGAATGTCACAGATCAGGCTGTTGAGGGAGTGCAGGCGTTCTTCAAGCCCGTCCTGACGGATGAGCATTGAGAAATTATCACCGCCGATATGTGCAAACAGCTCCTGCTCCGTCAAAAGGCTGCGGAGGGAATTGATGATGAACTGCATGACACGGTTGCCGTTTTCAAAGCCGATCCTTGCATTGATTGCCTTGAACTTGCACACATTCATGAATACGACTGCGTACTTGCTGAAATCCACACCATCACGGCGGTATGCTGCAAGCTTCTCGCTCATGCCGTTGGAGTTCAGACAGCCGAAGAGCATATCGTGCTCCTTGGCGTACTGTGCCATTTCCAGACTGGACTGACGGTTGAGGTAGGTGTGCAGGAGCTTGAAAATGAACTCCATTGCTCTCCGCTGCATCATATCCAGCGGTGCCGCACCTCCCCTTCTGTAGATCCGGTAGGTATAGGTCGTGCCGTCAATGGAACGCAGGGATTTTTCCTCGATGCGGGTCGTATCATCCACCGCTGTTTCCGTGGTATAGAGCGTTTGCAGCGTTCCGGCGTTCCTGCCGGAAGAAACACAGACCGCTGCACGGAAAATATCCAGATAGTCTGCGATCCGTTCAAATGCTTTCTGTGCTGCCTCATGCGTTCTGAAATTATAAAACAGAATATCTGTAAAGTCCATCAGCATGTCCGCCGTATCATCCGCTGTGATGCGTGTTGATCTGTCATTTCCGGACATAATCTGACTATCTTGTTCGTTCATTCCGTTTCCTCCCATTTTGTTTCTGGTTTGTCTGTGATCGTATACCTTATTTATTATACCATGCATTTATGAAGAAATCAATACTTATTTCTGAATTCCGATGAATTCTTCCCTCTCCGGACAGCGATTTTTCCGAAAACATGGCATTTCCAGAAGCAGGTCTAAAAAAAATCTGCTCTTTGTAATCTTTTTTTCGTTTTTCCTTGAAATCATCTCGGATTTGTGCTATAATGAAATTAATATTGTCCGATGGCAATCCATCGGCTGACAGGAGGGCTGACAATGCGGGAATACATGCTTCGCTATGAGCGTTATCTGCTGGAGGTGCTTGACGATCCGCAGGCACATGACATCGCTTCGCTCCGCAAAGAAGTGCTCACACAGATCGGATTCATGCAGCATGAACGTCTGATTCATTTTTTGGTGACGATGCTTTTTGCACTAATGTTCCTGATCTCGCTCGGCATCCTGCTTTTTTTGCAGTCCCCTGCCCTGATGCTGCTCACCATCCTGCTGCTCGGTCTGCTGATCCCGTATATCTGGCACTATTATTTTCTTGAAAATACGGTGCAGAAGATGTATGTGCTCTACAACCGGCTGGCGGCACTCGATGATGCAGCGGCATACCCGAATACGGAAAAGCTCGGAAAAATTTGATTTTCATCCGGATTTCACACCGTATTCACTGGCTTCTGCTACACTGTAGCAGAGCTTGCTCCCTTTGGAGCAGAAAGGAATGAAGTATATGAGCAAAGAAAACAACACACAGGAACAGCAGGAGGAGATCTACCAGAGCATTCTGGGAGATGAGATCCCGCTGGAGGAAGAAACAGAGGAAGCACCGGCAGAGGAAAGCTCGGAAAAGCCGAAGTCTTCCAAGAAGATTCTGGCGATCACAGGTATTTCCGTTGCATCGGTTGTACTGGTCGGCTGTCTGGCTGTTGTCGGCATCGGCGTTTTCAACAAGAATAAGAGCAACCCCGAAGCACCGGCTGTGACCTCCCCGAACTACACGCTTGACACCAAGATGGCTGCATGTTATTTCCATGACATGGTGAACCTGTACAAGGAATCCTATTCCGCAGAGGATCTGATGAATTACTATCAGCTCGACCTCTCCAAGTCCCTCAAGGAGCAGAATTCCCCCTATGAGGAGGGCGTGACATGGTTTGACACCATGATCGAATCCACAAGCTCCACCATTCAGCAGCAGCTTGTGATGTACGAGGCTGCAATGGCTGACGGCTTCACCATGCCGGAAAAGGAACAGCAGATGATCGAAGAGGCATTGGCTGAGGCTGATCTTGCTGAATACGGCAACGGCGTTACTCTTGATGATATTCGCAAGACCCTCGAAATTCAGGCTCTCAGCTCCGCTTATTATTACCATAAGATGGAAGAACTGGAACCGTCCGAGGATGAGATCAGAGCCTACTACGAGTCCGATCCCAAGAGCTACCAGACCTGCGGACTGGCTGGCTTCTCCGTTTCTTATGCAACCGAGGGTTCTGAGGATAGCGAGGAAATGACACAGGAGCAGGCAAAGGAGCTTGCAGAACAGCTCAAGAACACCAACGATGTGGATGCATTCGTGGAGCTGGTCGGCGAGATCCTGCTGGAATATGAGGGCTACACACAGGAAGAGCTGGACGCAAACCTGCCCTCCGTTTACAACAATGCTTATGGCTACACTGCAAACAATGAGCTTTCTGAATGGGCATTCGGCGGTGCAAAGGTGAATGATACCTACATGCTCGAAGGCACGGGTGCTTACTACATCTACATCATGAGCAGCGAACCGGTTCTGGATGAAACGGAAACTGTCAATGTCCGTCACATTCTCTTCATGGAGCAGGATGACAATATGGCGGCTGCTGAGGATGCACTGGCAGAATGGGAAAGCGGCGAAAAGACCGAGGACAGCTTCGCAGCACTGGCTGAACAGTACTCCGAGGACGGCGGTTCCAATACCAACGGCGGACTGTATGAAAGCGTTTATCCCGGTCAGATGGTGCAGACCTTCAATGACTGGTGCTTTGATGAAAGCAGAAAGTCCGGTGATACGGGCATCGTAGAAACGGAGTACGGTGTGCACGTGATGTATTTCTCCTCCACGGGCGATCCGCTCTGGATGCAGGAGATCTCCGGCATGATGGTACAGCAGTCCTACAATGACTGGTATACTGAGGTTTCCGCACAGTACCCCATCACCATTGATGAGGCTGTGATGAAAACCATTGACGGCTGATCATGACAAAGAAAGAACGGACAATTGCTGCCTGTGAGCTGCTGAAAACGCAGTATCCGGATGCTCTCTGTTCACTGGAATACGGGAAACCGTATGAGCTGATGATCGCTGTGCGGCTTTCTGCACAGTGCACGGATGCGAGGGTGAACATCGTCACGAAAACACTCTTCCAGCAGTTCCCCACCCTGCAGTCCTTTGCGGATGCGGATCTGACGGAGCTGGAGGAAGCGGTCAAGCCCTGCGGCTTTTACAAGACCAAGGCGAAGAGCATCAAGGAGGCTGCACAGCTTCTCCTGACCAAGCACGGCGGAGAGATCCCGCAGACGATGGAGGAGCTGCTGGCTCTGCCCGGCATCGGGCGGAAAACAGCCAATCTTCTGCTGGGCGATCTTTTCGGAAAACCGGCAGTCGTGACGGATACGCATTTCATCCGCATCACTGGCAGACTTGGACTGACAAAGCATACGGAGCCGCAGAAGGTCGAGGACGACCTCCGCAAGCTCCTTCCCCCCGAGGAATCCTCGGATTTCTGCCACAGGATCGTGCTCTTTGGCAGAGAATTCTGCAAAGCACGGAAACCTGTCTGCGGCAAATGTCCGCTGCGGGAGATCTGTCCCTCCGCTGAATGAATCCGCTTTCGGCGGTATTGCTCAAATGATATTGTTGAAATTTGTGTATATCGTGGGCGATATGGGGCAGCTATTGACAAAAGCCCGTCAATATTATATAATAAAAGTGTATATTCCCAAAAACAGAAAAGGCGGTAACGATAAATGGGTATTCTGACAACCATTTTTGGTTCGTACAGTGCAAAGGAACTGAAGCGAATCGAACCGATTAAAGACAAGGTACTGGCATTGGAGGAAGAGTATAAGGCTCTGTCCGATGCGGAACTGAAGGAAAAAACATTTGAATTCCGTGAGAGATTGAATGAGGGTACTGCTACCCTTGATGATATGATCCCCGAGGCTCTGGCAACTGTTCGTGAGGCAGGTGCCCGTGTACTCGGCAAGCGTGCATATCCTGTTCAGATCATTGGTGCGATCGTGCTCCATCAGGGCCGTATCGCCGAGATGAGAACCGGTGAAGGTAAGACACTGGTTGCTTGTCTGGCAGCGTATCTGAATGCTCTGTCCGGTAAGGGCGTACATGTTGTTACAGTGAACGACTACCTCGCAAAAACACAGTCCGAGGAAATGGGCAAGGTGCACCGCTTCCTTGGTCTGACCGTTGGCTGCATCCTGCATGGTCTGACCAATGCACAGCGTAGAATGGCTTACAACTGCGATATTACCTATGCGACCAACAACGAGCTGGGCTTTGACTATCTGCGTGACAACATGGTCATCTACAAGAAGGACATGGTTCAGCGTGCTCCCAATTTTGCCATTGTCGATGAGGTGGACTCCATCCTGATCGACGAAGCAAGAACTCCTCTGATCATTTCCGGTCAGGGCGACAAGTCCACAGAGCTGTATACGATGGTGGATGCATTTGCAAAGACCCTCTCCTCTGTGACCGTTGTTGAGATCGACGACAAGATGGATCAGGATGAGATCAGCGAAACAGCTGACTACATCATTGATGAAAAGGCAAAGACTGCAACCATTACCCGTCAGGGTGTCAAGAAGGCTGAGGAACATTTCCGTGTAGAAAACCTCATGGCTCCGGAGAATATGACCCTCCTGCACCACATCAATCAGGCACTCAAGGCAATTGGTATCATGAAGCCCGATATTGACTACATCGTTGAGGACGGCGAAGTCATCATCATTGATGAATTCACCGGACGTAAGATGCTCGGCCGCCGCTTCAATGACGGTCTGCATCAGGCGATCGAGGCAAAGGAAGGTGTTAAGGTAGCCCGTGAATCCAAGACACTGGCAACCATCACATTCCAGAACTACTTCCGTCTGTACGCAAAGCTGTCCGGTATGACCGGTACTGCGATGACCGAAGAGGACGAGTTCAAGGAGATCTACAAGCTCGATGTCATTGCGATCCCGACCAACAAGCCGGTCATCCGTAAGGATCACCCCGATCAGGTGTACCGCACCGAAAAGGGCAAGTTCCTCCAGATCATCGAGCAGGTCGTAGAATGCCATGAAAAGGGTCAGCCCGTTCTGGTTGGTACGATCTCCATTGAAAAGTCCGAGATCCTGTCCAAGCTCCTGAAACGCCGTGGCATCAAGCACGAGGTACTGAATGCAAAGTACCACGACAAGGAAGCGGAGATCGTTGCACAGGCTGGTAAGCTCGGTGCAGTTACCATTGCGACCAATATGGCTGGCCGTGGTACCGACATCATCCTCGGCGGTAATGCGGAGTTCTCTGCAAAGGCTGAGATGCGTAAGATGGAATATGATGAAGCTGTGATCAATGAAGCGATCGGCTTTGCTGATACAACGGATGAAGAGATCCTCGCTGCAAGAAAGGTTTACCGTGATCTGTATGCGAAGTTTGACGAGAAGGTCAAGGAAGCTGCGGTTGCTGTTCGTGAGGCAGGCGGTCTGTTCATCATTGGTACGGAGCGTCATGAATCCAGACGTATCGACAACCAGCTGCGTGGCCGTGCAGGCCGTCAGGGTGACCCCGGTGAGAGCCGTTTCTTCCTCTCTGTTGAGGACGATCTGATGCGTATTTTCGCCGGCGACAGAATGGAATCCGTAATGCGTTCTCTGAATGTTGAGGAAACCGAGGCGATCGAGAGCAAGTGGCTGACCAAGATCATTGCTTCCTCCCAGAAAAAGGTCGAGGGCAGAAACTTCAGTATCAGAAAGAATGTCCTGAACTACGACGATGTTATGAATACCCAGCGTGAGATCATCTACAAGCAGAGAGCACAGGTGCTCGATGGTGAGGATCTGCATGATTCCATCCTCGGCATGATGGAGGAGCTTGTAACCTCCGTTGCTGGTCAGTACATTGCGGAAGAAGAGGTTCAGGATGACTGGAATCTGATCGATCTGAAGGACTTCTTCTACGGCTGGCTGCTCGATGACGGTGATCTGGTATACACCGAGGAGGAAATGGTCAGCAAGACCAAGACCGATATTGTGAACTTCCTCGTGGACAAGATCAAAACCAAGTATGCACAGAAGGAAGAAACCTACGGCTCCAACATCATCCGTGAGCTGGAGCGTGTAGTAATGCTCAAGGTCGTAGATACCAAGTGGATGGCACATATTGACGATATGGCAGAGCTGAAGCGTGGTATTTCTCTGAGAAGCTACGGTCAGAAGAATCCGGTTATTGAGTACCGTTATGAGGGCTTCGACATGTTCGATGCAATGGTAGAATCCATTCGTGAGGATACTGTCCGCATGCTGCTGACCATCCAGATTCAGCAGAATGAAGCTCCCCAGCGTGAGCAGGTAGCAAAGCCCGATGCACCGAATGCTGGCAGCGTGGAAGCTCGCCAGTCCATGAAGATCGGCCCGAACGATCTGTGCCCCTGCGGCAGCGGCAAGAAGTATAAGAAGTGCTGTGCCAGCAAGGAGAACCAGTAAATTCCATCAGCCCTCTCCTTTTTACGGAGGGGGCTGGTTTGATAGGAGGCTATTGTATGACGGAACAGGAGAAAATGCTGGCAGGAAAGATCTATGACCCGTCCGATCCCGTGCTTGCTGCCAAACGAACGCAGGCTCATGAGCTTTGCAGGCAGTACAACCTGACAAGTGAAACCGAGCTGCAAAAGCGTGCAGAGATCATCGCAAAACTCATTCCGAACTGCGGTGACGGCACCTGTCTGCTCGATCCGATCCGCTTTGATTACGGAGCACTCACGGTATTCGGGCAGAATTGCTTTGCAAATTTCAATCTGACCGTGCTTGACTGCTGTCCGGTCCACATTGGTGATGATGTGTTTTTCGGACCCAACTGCACGATTGCGACACCCATCCATCCCCTTCTGGCAGAGGAACGGAAGATGCGGTTCAAGGAGGACGGCACTCCGTATGATCTGGAATATGCAGCCCCCATCACGATCGGGGACGGCTGCTGGCTGGCATCAAATGTGACGGTCTGCGGCGGTGTGACCATCGGCAAAGGCTCGGTGATTGGTGCGGGCAGCGTGGTGACAAAGGACATTCCTGCCGGAGTTTTTGCAGCCGGCAATCCGTGCAGGGTCATCCGCCCGATCACGGAGGCGGATTCCATTCACCTGAAACAGCAGCTCTGGTAAGGAGGCAGCCATGAATTACGAAAACTTTGCGGCTTACTATGATGCATTGACCGAGAATGTGGAGTATCCGCTGCGGGCGGCAAGGCTGCACCATCTGGTGAACACCTACATCCGGACGGATGGACGGATCCTGCTCGATCTCGCCTGCGGAAGCGGTTCCATGAGCGAGGAAATGGCAAAACTGGGGTATGATGTCATTGGTGTGGACAACTCCCCTTCCATGCTCACGGCTGCGATGGATAAGAAATATGAAAGCGGTCTGCCGATCCAGTACCTTTGTCAGGATATGCGGGAGATCGACATGTTCGGCACGATGGATGTAACCATCTGCACACTCGACAGCCTCAATCATCTCCCCTCTCTGGAGGATGTCAAGCAGGTGTTTGAGAGGGTTTCACTGTTTGCGATGCCCGGCGGACTGTTCCTGTTTGATATGAACACGGTCTACAAGCATCGGGAAATTCTCAGCGGTCAGACCTATATTTATGACACGGAGGACGTGTTCTGTGCGTGGGAGAATCATCTGCGTGAGGGCAGCAATATTGTGGACATGCAGCTGACGTTTTTTGAAAAAGACGGCGATATGTATTACCGCAGTGAAGAGCAGATTTCAGAAAACGCCTATTCTGTACAGGAAATCACCGATGCAGTCAGAGAAGCGGGACTGGAGCTTCTGGAGATTTTTGATGCGGACGCAGATCTGGAGCATCCGGAAAAGCTCCATGCACCAACGGAAACGACACAGCGGCTTCTGTTTGTAACAAAGAAGCCGGAACTGGAGGAATTAAAATGAGTATCATCAAACGAGCAATTTCTGCGGACGGCAGCGTGGTAGCGTCCGCTATTGATGCGACCGACATGGTTGCAATGATCGAACAGTATCACAAGCCCTCGGCGGTCGTGACTGCGGCTCTGGGACGGCTGACCATTGCCGCTTCCCTGATGGGCTACGGTCTGAAATCTGCGGACGAATCCCTGACACTGAGGATCGACGGCGATGGTCCGATCGGTGCAATGGTGGCATGTGCGGATGATCTGGGCAATGTCAAGTGCTATGCGGACAACTACATTGTGGAGATTCCGCTGAATGCCAAGGGCAAGCTCGATGTGGGCGGTGCAGTCGGCAGCGGTACATTTTCCGTCATCAAGGACATGGGTCTGAAGGAGCCGTATGTGGGCACAATTCCGCTGGTTTCCGGTGAAATTGCGGAAGATATTGCCAATTACTACGCATCCAGCGAACAGATTCCGACAGTGCTGAGTCTGGGCGTGCTGGTGGCACCGGATTTGTCCGTGCAGTATGCCGGCGGTTTCCTGATCCAGCTGCTCCCCTTTGCGGACGAGGCTTGCATCCCGATTCTGGAAAAAAATGTGTCCGAAATGCCGCATTTCACGGAAATGCTGGCGGCTGGCATGACGGCGGAGGACATTGTGATGAAGTGTCTGGACGGACTGGATGCCAATCTGCTGGATGAGGCGGAATCGGGATATTTCTGCGATTGCAGCCGTGAGAGGACGGCAAGGGTGCTGACGAGCATCGGCAAGGACGACCTGCGGGAGCTTGCGGAAAGCAAGGAGAAGATCGAGGTTTGCTGCCATTTCTGTGACAAGAAGTATGAGTTCACGCCGGAGGAGATTCTGGGGTTAATTCAGAAATAAACAAAAGCGATGTGCACAAAATGCACATCGCTTTTTTGATCACAAAAATGCCCCGACCGGAGTCGGGGCATTCATCATGCAAAAACGATTAGTTGATGGAACGCTTTACATAAGTTGTGTGCAGCAGTTCATGAGCCTTGTGGCTGTTCGGCTCGCCGAGGAATTCCTCATAGAGCTTCTGAACATCTGCATTCTGATGGGACAGACGCAGTTCCTTTGCAGCATCCTCATCGTAGAGTGCCTTTGCACGCAGCTCACGCAGATCTGCGAAGTTGCGAACACTTGCAGGCTGCTGAGGCTGACCGCCGCCGTTTACACAGCCGCCGGGGCAACCCATGATTTCGATGAAGTGAACTTCCTCGCCGTTCTGAACGGACTTGAGCAGTTCCTTTGCATTTGCCAGACCGCTTGCAACTGCAACCTTGATCTCAGTGCCAGCTACATTGTAGGTCTTACGCTTGATGCCGTCAGTACCACGAACCTCTGTGAACTCGATCACCTTGTCCTCGCCAGTCAGCCAGCAAGCTGCGGTTCTCAGAGCAGCTTCCATTACGCCGCCTGTTGCACCGAAGATGTCGCCTGCACCAGCGGACAGACCCAGCGGATTGTCGAAGTCCTCATCGGGCATAGCTCTGAAGTTCAGACCTGCACGACGGATCATTCTTGCCAGCTCTCTTGTAGTCAGTACATAATCTACGTCCGGTACACCAGCTGCGTTCTGATCGTTTCTGCCGATCTCGAACTTCTTAGCTGTACAGGGCATTACGCTGACAACAACGATATCTTCAGCCTTTACGCCGATCTTCTCAGCATAGTAGGTCTTTGCAATTGCACCCAGCATCTGGTGAGGAGACTTGCAGCTGGACAGGTTCTCTGTCATCTCAGGGAAGTAGTGCTCACAGTACTTCACCCAGCCAGGAGAACAGGATGTGATCAGCGGGAGCTTGCCGCCGTTCTTGAAGCGATCCATGAACTCGGTAGCTTCTTCCATGATGGTCAGGTCAGCTGCCCAGTCAGTATCGAATACATCGTCAAAGCCCAGACGACGCAGGGATGCAGCCATCTTGCCTTCAACGTTTGTGCCGATCTCATAGCCGAACTCTTCGCCCAGAGCTGCACGAACTGCCGGAGCAGTCTGTACAATGACTCTCTTGGAAGGATCAGCGATTGCTGCGAATACATCATCAATGTATTCCTTCTCAGACAGAGCACCAACAGGACATACAGCGATACACTGGCCGCATGCTACGCAGCTTGTTTCGCCCAGACCCATGTCAAATGCACTTGCGATCGTGGTAACGAAACCACGCTCGTTTGCACCGATCACGCCTACGCCCTGTGTCTTGCCGCAGACAGCTACGCAGCGGCGGCACAGAATGCACTTGTTGTTGTCACGGTACATGTGTACTGCGGAATCGTCAACCTCGTGCTCAACCATCTCACCTGCGAAGGTGTCGGAATTCTCAACACCGAGGTCATTTGCAAGCTTCTGCAGCTCGCAGTTGCCGCTTCTTACGCAGGACAGGCACTTCTTGTCATGTGTGGAAAGAATCAGCTCAACGGTCTTCTTTCTGGACTCCAGAACCTTCGGGGAGTTGGTCAGAACTTCCATACCCTCAGTTACCGGATATACGCAGGCAGCTACCAGACGGAAGCCTCTGCCTTCGTTTGCCTCAACCATACAGATACGGCATGCACCGATCTCGTTGATTTCCTTCATATAGCACAGGGTGGGGATCTCCACGCCTGCTGCATGTGCAGCTTCGAGGATGGTAGAACCCTTCGGAACAGAAACCGCAATGCCATTGATTTTTACATTAATATCTGCCATGTCTTTGTTCCTCCTTAACCCTTGGAAATTGCCTTGAACTTACATGTAGGCATACATGCACCGCACTTTACGCACTTGTCGGTATCAATTGCCAGAGAAGGCAGCTTGTGACCGGGAGCAACGTAATCTGTCTTGGAAATTGCAGATGCAGGGCACTGTCTTGCACACATACCGCAGCCGATGCACTTTTCAGCATCAATGGAGTACTGCAGCAGATCCTTACATACGCCGGCAGGACACTTCTTGTCCACAACGTGTGCAATATACTCCTCACGGAAGTTCTTGAGAGTGGACAGAACCGGATTCGGAGCTGTCTGACCCAGACCGCAGAGGGAGTTAGCCTTGATGTAGTAGCAGAGTTCTTCGAGCTTGTCGATGTCCTCAAGAGTAGCCTGACCCTTGGTGATCTTATCGAGCATCTCGTACATACGCTTTGTACCGATACGGCAGGGTGTGCACTTACCGCAAGACTCGTCAACAGTGAATTCGAGGAAGAACTTAGCGATGTCAACCATGCAGTTGTCCTCGTCCATTACGATCAGACCGCCGGAGCCCATCATGGAGCCGATTGCGATCAGGTTATCGTAGTCGATCGGAATGTCGATGTTGTCAGCAGCGATGCAGCCGCCGGAAGGACCACCGGTCTGTGCAGCCTTGAACTTCTTGCCGTTCGGGATGCCGCCGCCGATCTCCTCAACAACGGTACGCAGAGTTGTACCCATCGGTACCTCTACCAGACCTGTGTTGTTGATCTTACCGCCCAGAGCGAATACCTTAGTACCCTTGGACTTCTCAGTACCCATGCCTGCGAACCACTCAGCACCGTTCAGGATGATCTGCGGGATATTTGCATAGGTCTCAACGTTATTCAGAATTGTGGGCTTGCCAAACAGACCCTTTTCAGCCGGAAACGGAGGTCTCGGACGAGGCTCACCACGATTGCCCTCGATGGAGGTCATCAGTGCAGTTTCCTCACCGCAAACGAACGCACCTGCACCCAGACGCAGGTCAATGTCAAAGTCAAAGCCTGTGCCGAAGATGTTCTTGCCCAGAACGCCGTACTCTCTTGCCTGTGCAATTGCAATACGCAGACGGTCTACAGCGATCGGATACTCAGCACGAACGTAGATGTAACCCTGTGTTGCACCGATTGCATAACCAGCGATTGCCATAGCTTCGAGTACAACGTGCGGATCGCCCTCGAGTACGGAACGGTCCATGAATGCACCTGGGTCGCCCTCGTCGGCGTTGCAGCATACATACTTCTGGTCAGCATCCGGAACGATGTTGCGAGCCAGCTTCCACTTCATACCTGTCGGGAAGCCGCCGCCGCCTCTGCCACGCAGACCGGAATCCAGAATTGTCTGGATCACATCCTCAGGAGTCATTTCCTTCAGAACCTTAGCCAGTGCCTGATAGCCATCCTTACCGATGTACTCATCAATGCACTCAGGATTGATCGCACCGCAGTTTCTCAGTGCAACACGATGCTGCTTGCTGTAGAATGCAGTGTCGTTCAGGGACTTGATGCCGTCCTCAGTTACAGTTTCCTGATACAGCAGACGAGCTACCGGCTGACCGCCCTCTACCAGATGAGTAGAAACGATCTCAGCGATATCCTCCGACTTTACCATGGAATAGAACGCACCCTCGGGGTATACGATCATGATCGGACCGAGTGCACACAGACCGAAGCAGCCGGTCTTTACGATCTGAACATCTGTCAGATTATTCTTTGCAAGCTCTTCTGCCAGTGCCTTCTCAATCGCAGCACTGCCGGAAGAAGTACAGCCAGTACCGCCGCAGATCAGAACATGCTTGCGATACTTTGTGCCGTTTGCCTCTGTGGACTCGTCACGAGTCAGAAGCTCAGCGGCCATTTCATCACGAATCACTTTGATTTCGTCGAGCGATTTCATGTATATGTTCCTCCTTGTTATGTAATCTTAGGGGTGAGAAAATTACTCGTACTTTGCCAGAATATCAGCGAGATCGTCAACGCCCAGACGGCCGTATACATCCTCGTTGATCGTCAGGACAGGAGCCAGACCGCATGCACCGATGCAGCGGCATGCTTCGAGAGAGAACTTGCCGTCCTCTGTGCACTCACCGCCGTCAATGCCCAGAATTTCCTTCAGCTTCTCATACAGATCGCCGGAACCCTTTACATAGCAAGCAGTACCAAGACAGACAGAGATGTTGTACTTTCCCTTCGGGAACAGTGAGAACTGTGCATAGAATGTCACAACGCCGTAGATCTTCTCCATCGGAATATCCATCTCGTCGGAAATGATCTTCTGCACCTCGATCGGCAGATAGCCATAGATATCCTGTGCCTTCTGCAGCACAGGCATCAGTGCACCCTGTTCGTCCTTGTGCTCAGCAATCACTGCACGGAGCTGTGCTTCCTGCTCGGGTGTGCCCCGGAACGGAACAGTTTTCTTAGTTTTTGCACCCATTGTGTAACCTCCCAGAATAAATTGTATGCACATTCTTTCCGCTGTCTGCTTTTGTCGGCAGATGCAGGAAAATGTCATACTTACTCTAATATTATAACATATCCCTCAAAAAAAATCCATCCGCAATGTTAACCAACGGAAACTGTTGAAATTGTACATCTTGCACAATGCGATAAAATTATATAGATAAAATTATACGAATACAATTTGTTATATTCAAGACGGAGAAAGTTTGATTGTGCTAATTTTTCTGCTCCACCTTTTAATTTTATGTACAAATAGTATATTTTCGGACTTTAATTTGATATGATTCAAGCGATTTCGGGATGTTGAAAACTACATTCTTTGCTGCTTTATTTTGTGAAACTTCATGATTTTAGCGAAGAAAAAAACGATCCGACAAGGATTTCATGATGTGCTGCGGTAACAATTTGTACAATTTTCAAAAAAATGCTGGACAAATGTGCTTTTATATGCTATAATATAACATAAAGGAGCCGGATTCTATATGCCGGCAATCTATCCACTATGAGGTGATACTATGGGTCTGAGCAGTCTGTTTCAGAAGAAAACCAATTATTTTGACAAGAAGATGACTCCGCAGTGCGGCTACTGCCAGTTCGGCAAGCGTACAAAGGACGGCAACCGTGTGCTGTGTTCCAAGAGCGTCAGCCTGAAAGAGGAATCTGATTCCTGCGGTAAATTCGTTTACTCCCCTCTCAAGCGTGTACCCGTTAAGCAGCTGAAGAACGAAGGCTTCACAGCGGACGAGGAGATCTACGCAGAAGTAAAGGACGACGAGCCGGAGGAGAAGCCCGCAGAGGCAGCGAAGCCTGCGGAAGAGGCAAAGCCGGCAGAGGAGGTCAAGCCTGCGGAAGAAGTAAAGCCGGCTGAAGAGGCAAAGCCTGCCGAGGAAGAAAAGCCTGCTGAGGAAGCGGCACCGGCAGAAGAGCCTGCGGAAGAGAAGCCTGCTGAGATCGATCCGCTTGATGCGGCGATCGAAAGTGCACTGGCGGATGCGGCTGCATTTGTCAAGCCAGATACATCAGATTCTGCTGAATAATCATGCATCGCTGCACAGCCTTCTGCGGAGGGCTGTGCAATAGCTGTTTTTGGAGGGACTTATGAAACGAACAGATTATCTGAGCTGGGATGAATATTTTATGGGGATCGCACTGCTTTCCGCACAGCGGAGCAAGGACTGCAACACGCAGGTCGGTGCATGCATTGTGAATCCGGAGCACAAAATTGTGTCCATGGGTTATAACGGTATGCCCATCGGCTGCGAGGATGATCTGATGCCGTGGGAACGTGAGGGGGATTTTCTGGACACCAAATATCCGTTCGTCTGCCATGCGGAGCTGAATGCGATCCTCAACTGTGCAGCGGTCAGTCTGAAAGACTGTACGATTTATGTCACGCTCTTTCCCTGCAATGAATGTGCCAAGGCGATCATTCAGTGCGGGATCCGGCGTGTGGTGTACCTTGACAACAAATATGCCGGCACCGATGCGATCAAGGCATCGGAGTATATGTTCCGGCTGTCAGGCGTGACATTTGAAGAATACAAGCCCACAGGACGAGAGATTTCCTTCGGGCTGTAACATACAGGAGGATACTATGAGAATTCGGTGCAAACCATGGGCAAGACCGGAGCTGGAGGCATGCCCGTTCTTCATTCAGGAACCGGCTGCGAGCCGTGGAAGCTGGGACAAGGTGTTCGGCAACGGAAAGCCGATCTATCTGGAGCTTGGCTGTGGAAAGGGCGGATTTGCGTCACAGGCAGTGCTGCATTGGACGGATGTCAATTTCATTGCAGTGGATATTAAAAATGAGATGCTGGTACTGGCAAAACGGAAGATCGAACAGGCACTCGCCGGTGCAGGGATGACGCATGAACAGGTACGGGTGATGATCTTCAATATCTCCAATATCTGCAATGCGTTCAGTGAAGAGGACAGGATCGACAGGATCTTCATTAATTTCTGCAATCCGTGGCCGAAGAGCAAGCACAAGAAAAGAAGGCTG
This sequence comes from Oscillospiraceae bacterium, assembly GCA_017462785.1. GTDB lineage: Bacteria > Bacillota > Clostridia > Oscillospirales > Ruminococcaceae > UBA3855. Next base: position 160,432 of record JAFTQJ010000055.1, read on the forward strand.
ACACATACAAGACAGCTTTTGCAATACAAGGCATTCCTGAAGGGCGAGCTTTGGTTCAAGACGGACGATGATGAGCTTTTCGAGGAATCTCTCGAATATTTTGAAGATGCCGGCTTTGAGGTGAAATACCTGACGAGGGATCTGCATGCTTCCGGATTTGCGGAAAATCTGGTGACGGAGCATGAGCAGATGTTCACAGAAGAGGGAAAAAATATCAAGTTCCTGATCGCTGTGCCGAAGCCGCAATCTACGGAAGGATGAGAAAATGGAGAACAGTACAAATCCGCTGGCGATCAAACCCAGTGAAATTATTGTGGACGGAAGTACCATCAACGAAAATCCGGCGGCTGCATTCCGTGGACTCGGCTGTGTGACCGGAAACGGTTCTTCACGCCTGCTGATGGACTACAAAAAGAATTTTCCGGAGGTCTATGAAGAGATCCTCCGTCAGCTCTTTGCACCGAATTACGGTGCAGGACTGACGCATATCAAGGTGGAATTCGGTGCGGACATCAATTCCTCTTCCGGTACGGAGCCGTGCGTTAAGAGAACGGCGGAGGAAGTGCCGGACGTGACGAGGGGTGCCGGTTTCATGCTGGCGGCAGATGCAAAGCGGATCAATCCGCAGGTCACCGCTGATCTGCTGCGATGGGGTGAGCCGCATTGGGTCACGGAGGCTTTCAGAGAGAGCAAGGAAGCAGGCTTTGCGGCAAGATACCGCTGGTTCTATGAAACTCTTGCAGCGGCTTATATTACCTATGGTCTGACCTTTGATTACATCAGTCCGGATGCCAATGAAACCGATCATGCGGATACGGAATGGCTGGTTTATTTTGCCAAGGCTCTGCGTGAGCAGGAAAACCCGCCCTATGATTTTTCCAATATCAAGATCGTTGCCTCCGATGAAGTGGGGACACGGACGATCGCACAGGAAATGCTGGGCAACGAACAGCTCCGCAATGCGGTGGATGTCATTGGTCTGCATTATACCACCTTCGGGGACGACAACACCCAGCTCCTGCATGATGTATACGGCAAGGAGATCTGGTACAGCGAGGGCATTGCACCATGCAGTGTGCCGGAGCTGACCTGCCGTGTGGACGGCTGCGGCATGACGGGAGCAAACGGTCCCATTGACACTGCGAACCGCATCATCAACAGCTATGTGAACGGCAGAATGGTAATGTACGAGTTCCAGCCGGCGATTGCTGCGTACTATGATGGTGCATGTTACAGCCCCAAGCAGCTCATGACTGCCAAGTCCCCGTGGTCGGGACATTACAGCCGTGATATTGGCTTCTGGATCGCCTCCCATTTCACACGCTTTGTCAAGACGGGCTGGCAGTTTGTGGACAGTGCGTGCTTTGGTGACGGTGACGAGAATCATGCGATCTGGAATACAACACATAATTTTGTGACGCTTGTTTCTCCCGACCGGACACAGATGACGATGCACATTTCCAACGACAGCGATGTGCCCCGTTCGTATCTGGTCATTGTCAATCACCTTCCCTATCTGCCAAGACATGTGCATCTGGTGGAAACTGCCGGAAATCACAATCCTCTTGAAATCGACAAAAACTGGTTCAGGGTCATTGACCATGTACATGTGACCTCCGTCAAGGGGGACATGGCGTTCCCTGTTGTGGTCAAGCCGCATTCGCTGCTGACAGTCACGACAATGGATGTCAGCGAGCTGCGTGGACGAACCATCGCTTATCCGGATATTCCGCAGGACAAGCGGCTGGAGCTGCCGTATAAGGAAGATTTCAGCTGCGAGGACAGCTTCCTCACTGAGCGTGGCGGTGCTCCCCTTTATACGACCGATCAGGGCGGTGCATTCGAGATCGTGAAAACGGATGACGGCAATGTGCTCCAGCAGATGATCACACTGGACGCTCTGCCTACCAACTGGCGTTTCCGTGGCACACCCGATCCCCTCACCTGCTTTGGTGATGACAAGTGGTCGAACTATCAGGGAAAAACACGTTTCCGCTTTGCGGAGAGCAGCGGTGATAATTATGCAGCTCTCGGCATCCGGTACAATTCCTCTGTTACCTGTCCGGAAAGCTCGGCTTGCGGTCTGATGCTGCGGCTGTATGCGGACGGAAGATGGGAATTCTATTACATGGACGATGTGATCGACCTCGGAAAGATCGACCATTTCAAATCCGAGGGAATCCACGAATTGCAGATCATGGCGATCGGTACGCTGATCATGGCATTTGCGGACGGCTTTTCCGTTGCCGAGATCAACACGGAAAAGCTCCCGATGGTGCGTTCCGGCAGAATGTGCCTGCAAAGTGCATACTACCGCAACCAGTTCCTTGAGATCAGTGCGGATCCCGTGCCGATGATGATCCCCAGCTTCTGCTGGCGGCTCGACTGCCTTGCTCCGCAGATCCGCTACCTTGAAAAGGCGAAGAACGGCTGGATGCTCAACGGCATGGCGGACTACAAGTTCTATAACCGCACCTGTGCGATCGGAGATGCAGGCTCGGAAATGGAGATCCGTTTCCATGGCTCCGGCATCTTCCTGCTTGGCAAGGCGAAGCATGCGGTCATTGACCTGTATCTGGACGGCAGACTCTATGCAGAAAAGGTCAAAGTCCAGAACACGCATTTCCGTGAGTGCTTCTACACACTCGAAACTCTCAGCGAGGGCTGGCATACGGTCAAACTGGTGGTTGCTGAGGGTTCACTGGAATTCGATGCAGCGGAGATTCCGACCAGCAATCCGAATCCGGTATATGCACCTCCGCTGCCCGCAAAGCCGAGAACGGAGATCACAGAGATCCGTCCGGCGAACTCCCCCTCCAGACTTGCAAAGGCTGCCATTCCACTGGCAGGTGCTGCGGCGACCGGTCTTGCGGTTGCATTCACGGTCGGGGCGATCATCAACAAGAAGAAAAAGAACAAATAACAAAAAGCACTCTCAGCGTTTGCCGAGAGTGCTTCAGTCTGTCGAAAAGCCTTGTTAGGTTCAAAGGAAGAAGTAATTTGGCGGGTGGAGGGTACGCAGTACCCTCCAAACATAGCCCCTCCCCTCGGGGAGGGATTGGGGGTGGGGGCAGTTACAGGATGCCCAACCCTAAGAAAAAGGACTTTTTTGACAAGCTAAAGCACTCTCAGCGTTTGCCGAGAGTGCTTTTCGCATCCATACGGAATCAGTTATTGCAGTTGTTCTCGCTCTTGTTCTGAGAATTCTGATTGTTCTTGTTCTCGGAATTCTGCTGGTTCTTGTTCTGAGAATTCTGCTGATTCTTGTTCTGGCTGTTCTGCTTGCTCATGCTTATCGCTCCCATCTCCGCACATTCCGGTATACCTCAAGGAATGTGCGGAATTCCACTCCGATATACCGCCGGAACAGTGTTCTGCCCCGTCGATGATAGTATGACCGGATGCAGCGGAGTTATACAGATCATTCAAAAAATCAGCTTGTTTTTGTGACGGTCTGCCGGCTCTGCTCCATTGCGTGAGCAGCAAGCATCTGCTGGTATACCTCTGCTTCAGCAGCATGAAGCTCCTCATCGGATGTGGTTTCCGTTGTTTCCTCCGCAGCGGTCGTCATGACGGGAACCGTTGTGCTCGGATTCAGAGGGGTGGTGTTGTCACGCAGCGACCAGATGGAGAAGCCGCAGCCGATACAGAGTGCAAGTGCAGCGGCAATGTAGGCGGCATAATGCCCGATGCGGCGGCGTGGAGCTTCCTCCACGATGCAGATCTCCTCGATCTCTTCGTGGCAGTCCTTCTGGTACAGCTCCTGTTTCAGGCGTTCAGCCAGCTCATCGGGAGCATGTACGCTGTCAAATGCATTTTTAATTTCATCACGCATATTCATTCCTTACTACCTCCCAGTTTTTTCTGAAGCTTTTTTCTGCCCCTTGACAGCTGCTGTGCAACTGCGGATTCGCTTTGCGATGTAATACGGGCAATTTCACGGATCTGATAATTTTCGTAATAGTGCAGATAAATGGCGATGCGGTATTTCTCCGGCAGCGAAAGCACAGCTTCGAGCACAGCGGAATTTCTCCGGTTCTCCGGCTGTGTGATCTGTGACAGATCGGCATCGATCCTTCTTCTGTGCCACGAGCTTCGGAGCAGATTTCTGGATTCGTTCACAGTCACACGGAGAAACCACGCTTTTTCATGTGTTTCTGATTCAAACTGCGGATGCGTCTTGAAGTATTTGAAAAACACTTCCTGCATGATGTCCTCCGCATCTGCAAAATTACCGACCGCAGCCAGAGCTGCACGGTACACCATATCCTTGTACCGGTCGATCGCTGCGAAGGTCACGCCACTCACTTTGATATTCTGCGGCTTTCCGATGTCCACGGTTCTTCCCTCACTTTGTTCCTGCATTGTCAGCATGATTCATCCCACCTTTCCAAGTGCGTTTGCCTATAATACAAATCAAAGGGACAAATCCTGACAGGTTGATTTGAACTTTGTATACATGCACAAAAAATGATTTTTGATTTGTGCATATTGAATAGGTTTGCTGATAATCATAGTATACCATAAATGGAGGCGTTTGTCCAGTGCTTTTTGATCCATAGCGGCAAAGCCATCGGCTGGGGATCCTGCATTTGGACAAAGTATGAAGAATCCACAAGAAATACCGCCAGATTTCTATGATGCAATTATTGGTGATACCCTTGCATTTTCCGTCAGAATGTGCTACAATAAAGGGGATGGAGGTGATACACCATGCTGACAAAGCTTCTGAGCCGTGCGACCTGTGCGGATTGTCAGCTCTGCTGCGTTTTTGACCGGTACGATGTCTGGGAAACGCCCGTTCTTTCGGAAGAGATCCGTCAAAAGGCGGAAAAGCTCCTGCCGGATGCGGAGTTTGTTTCCAAGGGTGAGGAATCCTATTTGTTCCGGATCCGTGAGCTGGATGAGGATGACCTCTTCCGCTGTCCCCTGCTCGACCCTGTCAAGGGCTGCATGCTGGGCACGGAAAAACCGTTTGACTGTCAGATCTGGCCGTTCCGTATTATGGAGCTTGACGGCAGGCAGGCGATCACCATCGCACCCATCTGCGACGCTATGACGGCACAGCCCCTCAGCGTACTGCTGGATTTCCTGAAGGAAGGCACAGCGGATACGATTTTTGGCTATGCGGCGGAGCATCCGGATGTGGTAAAGCCCTATGATTCCATGTACCCGATTCTACTTTGGAAAACAGAAGAAAATTAATGTAAAAGGAGAATTCTTATGTCCAACATGTCTTATGAATCCCCGTTCTGCACCCGTTATGCCAGCAAGGAAATGCAGTACCTGTTCTCTGCTGACAAGAAATTCACTACCTGGAGAAAGCTCTGGGTTGCCCTTGCCCGTGCAGAAATGAAGCTCGGTCTGCCGGTCACACAGGAGCAGGTGGACGAACTGGAAGCAAATATCAACAACATTGACTATGAGATGGCTGCTGAGGAAGAGAAGGCTGTCCGTCATGATGTGATGGCTCATGTACACACCTATGGTCATATCTGCCCGAAGGCTGCCGGCATCATCCATCTGGGTGCAACCTCCTGCTATGTAGGTGACAACACTGATGTCATCATCATGCGTGATGCAATGCAGGTAGTCAAGAGAAAGCTGGTCAAGGTCATTGCACAGCTCGCTAAGTTTGCGGGCACCTACAAGTCCCTCCCCTGCCTTGCCTACACCCATCTCCAGCCGGCACAGCTGACCACCATCGGCAAGCGTGCAACACTCTGGTGCAATGAGCTGCTGATGGATCTGGAGGATCTGGATTTCCGCATTGATTCTCTGAAGCTCCTCGGCTCCAAGGGCACGACCGGTACACAGGCATCCTTCATGGAGCTGTTCGAAGGCGATACGGACAAGATCAAGGCTCTTGAGCAGATGATTGCCGAGGAAATGGGCTTTGATGCTGTGGTTCCGGTTTCCGGTCAGACCTATTCCAGAAAGGTGGACTATCAGGTTTGCTCCGTACTTGCCGGCATTGCACAGTCCGCAAGCAAGTTCTCCAATGACATCCGTCTGATGCAGAGCTTCAAGGAAATGGAAGAGCCGTTTGAGAAGAGCCAGATCGGTTCCTCCGCAATGGCATACAAGCGTAACCCGATGCGTGATGAGAGAATCACTTCCCTTGCACGCTATGTGATGGTGGATGTGCTCAACCCTGCTTTCACTGCCGGTACACAGTGGTTCGAGAGAACACTGGATGACTCCGCAAACAAGAGAATTTCCGTTGCAGAGGCATTCCTCGGTGTGGATGCGATCCTGAACATCATGCTGAACGTGACCGATCCGGAGAATGGTTTTGTGGTATATGACAAGATCATCACCCGCCGTGTAATGGCAGAGCTGCCGTTCATGGCAACCGAAAACATCATGATGAATGCCGTAAAGAAGGGCGGCAACCGTCAGGAGCTGCATGAGAAGATCCGTCAGTACTCCATGCAGGCTGGTGCAAGAGTGAAGCGTGAAGGTCTGGACAACAACCTCTGCGAGCTGATCCTTGCTGACCCGATGTTCATGATCACCAAGGAGGAAATGGATGCCATCATGAAGCCGGAGAACTTCATTGGCAGATGTCCGCAGCAGGTGGATGAGTTCATCGCAAACTGTGTTGCTCCCGTACTCGAAAAGAACGGCGTTTCTGACGATAAGGCTGAGATCAACGTATAATGAAGCATCACCCGTCCCGTTTGCAGTGGGACGGGTGATTTTTTCCAGAAATTCCCGTTTGTTTTCTATTGACTTTTGGCTGAAAATCCGCTATAATATAGCTGTGCCTGCGGAATGAGCCGCAGGAATGGCAGAATGGAAAAAATAGAAAGGAGCTTTTTATGAAGAAGCTCAGAAAATCGGAGATCACACAGCTGACGGAATGCGGCAAATGGCTCAAAGCGACCGGCTCACGCAGGAATCTGATGGAGCACAGTTTTTATGAGGAGATCGCAGATCTGCTGGAGCTGCATGAAGTGCAGAAGCTCAAGCAGTACCGTCATCATATCATGACAACAAGGTTCCAGCACAGTCTGAATGTTTCGTACTACAATTATCTGCTCTGCTGCCTGTTCCGGCTGGACGCACGTTCTGCGGCGAGGGCAGGGCTGCTGCATGACCTGTATTTTTATGATACGAAGGCATTCACACAGACGGAACATCCCATCCGGCACAGCGAGTACCATCCCTTGGTGGCACTGGACAATGCACAGCGGCTTTTGCCGATGAATGCACGGGAGCAGGACATGATCGTCAAGCACATGTGGCCTGTGACACGGCAGATGCCCCGTTATGCGGAAACCTACATCCTGACCTTTGTGGACAAGTACTGTGCACTGATCGAATTCCTCCTCCCGCAGCCCTCACGGTTCTGGGGATGGCTGCGGAAGAAACGTGCAGCAGATGCTGCATAAGCTCAAAAAAGAAACGCTCCCGTGCAGATGCATGGGAGCGTTTGGTTTGCGGTTTTCCTTTGGCTTGGGATGCTGCCCGACAGCCGGCATTACATCGTTCCGTCAAATACAGTTTCTATGTATTTGCCGGAGTTTTCAGGCGTATATACCCAGCGATCGATGTGGGGGGCATCATAGAAGTAGCGGATCGGCTCAGGTGTGCTGACATCCTCGCAGACATCCACCAGAATCAGCTTGACCTTGAGCTTTTCGGGGATGAGTGCCTTGATGTAGACACTTGTACGCTGACCGGGCTGCACGGGCTGGCGAAGCTCGGCAAGTCCCGCAAGATTCGGCATCAGCTCGATGAATACACCGTACTTTTCCACGGAACGGACAATGCCGCAGGTGGTTTCGCCCACATGGAAGAGGGCTGCGTTCTGTTCCCATGTGCCCAGCAGTTCCTTGTGGGAAAGACAGATCCGCTTGCCCTGAATCGCCTTGACGATCACACGCACACACTGCCCTACGGTAAAGCGGTCGGACGGGTGGGAGATACGGGAAACGGAAATGGCATCGATCGGCACCATGGACACAATACCGCTGCCAATGTCCACAAAAGCTCCGAACGGCTCCAGATGTGTCACACGGGCCGGAATCACATCACCCGGCTGGAGGCGTGACAGGTACTGGTCATTGCACTGCTCCTGCACCATTCTTCTGGAGAGGACTGCGATCTGCTCGCCGTTCTCGTCCATCTCGATGCGGAGCACACGGAAGCACACAGGCTTGCCCACACGGGCAATCAGGGCAATGTCACGCAGCTCACCCTCCACGATGCCGACTGCACCCTCCTCTCTCGGGATCATACCCCTCATACAGGGCAGATTGACCCAGAGATTATGGCTGCTGTCGCACATGGAAACACGAGCTTCCAGAACTCTGCCGGATGCCTGTGCCTGCAGTAAACCCTGCACGCTTGCGATGGCTGCTTTGTTTTCGGGTGTGTCCAGAAGTGCACCCTCGGGCTGATAGAAATTAGTCATCATCATTTTAACCTCCGATGTGTTATTTGGGGAACGGTTCTGTTCCATCTGATTCTATGCAAAGCGGAAGCAAAACATTCCTCCGCCGGAACAGTGTCCTCAAGTCCTTACTATTTTATGCTACCACATTCTGAGCAGAATGTCAAGCACAGATTTTGTCACATTTTAATTTTTCCTGATTTTTTCCGCACCGGCGGCAAGCAGAAGTGCATATGCCCTGTCCCCTGTCCGGGCATCACAGATGATCTGGAGCTGCACTTTTTTGCGGTAATGCGGCTCGGGCAGTACATCGTCGCTGATTTCGGAGATCATCACGGCAGTGGCGTAGTTCTGCATTCTGAGATTTGCCGGAAGCATCGTAAAACGCTGGCGGCCTGCGGCTTTTTCTGCACCACGTCCGATGGACTGCACCATGATCTTGCGGATGCCGTCCACGCTTCTGCGGATCCTGCCTGCGGCAAGCTCGGCAAGCTCCACTGCTTCAAATTCCCCTTGGATTCTGCAAAGTTCCATACTCTTTTCCTCACTTCTTCGAGATTCTAAACAGGCATTTTCATCACCCTGCATAGGATGGGAGTGCCTTTTTTATCATTATTGAACAAAATCAAAAAAATATGAAAACTAAATATTGCCTTTTGCTTGAAAATGCGGTATAATATAGTGTGGCTATGACTAATCAGAAGGGTGGAATTCAGGATGGACATCCGGCTGCACGACCTGCTGCTGATGAAAAAACAGCATCCCTGCGGTTCACGGGAAATGAAAGTCCTCCGTACAGGCATGGATTTCCGGCTCCGCTGTACCGGATGCGGCAGAGAATTCATGGTGCCCCGTCACAAGATCGAAAAGCATATCCGGCAGGTGACGCATGCGGATGAACAGAATCCGGATAATGGGGCATGATACGATAAGAGAAAGGTGATTTTCCGATATGTTTGAAAAGCTTTTGCAGATGGAACAAAAGTATGATGATATTAACGATCAGCTCTCCGATCCGGAGGTCATCGCTGACCGTGACAAATATACCGCTTTCATGAAGGAATACAAGAACCTGACACCGATCGTGGAGGCATTCCGTGCATACAAGGCGACGCAGGCGGAGCTGGACGAGGCAAAGGAACTGCTGGCGGACGGCGGTCTGGATGCGGAGCTGAAGGAAATGGCTCAGCTCCAGCTGGAGGATGCCAAGGCACTGCTGGAGGAACAGACACAGCAGCTGAAGATCCTCCTGCTGCCGAAGGATCCGAACGATGATAAGAATGTCATTGTTGAGATCCGTGGCGGTGCCGGCGGCGAGGAGGCTTCCCTCTTTGCCAACTCCCTCTATCGTATGTACAGCATGTATGCGGAGGCACACCGCTGGAAGCAGGAGGTGCTCAACGCAAATCCCACAGAGCTTGGCGGCTACAAGGAGATCAGCTTCTCCATTGAGGGAGAAGGGGCATATTCCCGTATGAAATACGAAAGCGGCGTTCACCGTGTACAGCGTGTGCCGGAAACGGAATCACAGGGACGCATCCACACCTCCACGGTTACGGTTGCCGTGCTGCCGGAGGCGGATGAGGTGGAGCTGGAGATCAATCCGGCTGACCTGAAAATTGACGTATTCCGTTCCAGCGGTGCCGGCGGTCAGCACATCAATAAGACGGAATCCGCTGTGCGGATCACCCATCTGCCCACGGGCGTTGTGGTGGAATGTCAGGATGAACGCAGTCAGCACAAAAATAAGGACAAGGCGATGAAGGTGCTCCGTGCACGGCTTTTTGAGGCAAAGCAGCAGGAGCAGACTGACAAGATCGCCTCTGAACGTAAAATGCAGGTAGGTACGGGCGATCGTTCCGAGCGTATCCGTACCTACAATTATCCGCAGGGACGCATGACGGATCACCGCATCGGACTGACGCTGTACCGTCTGGAAGCGATCCTCAACGGTGATCTGGATGAGATTTTTGACGCACTTGCTACCGCAGATCAGGCAGCAAAACTGGCAGGGCAGAATGATGAAAACTAAGCTGTTACAGAATACAAATGAAGATCTGAAAATTGCCGCAGAGCTTCTGCAAAATGGTGAGCTTGTGGCATTTCCGACTGAAACGGTCTATGGACTTGGGGCAGATGCAAGACAGGAGGATTCCGTGCGGAGCATCTTTGCTGCCAAGGGCAGACCGGCGGACAATCCGCTGATCGTGCATATTTCGGATATGGGAATGCTGGACGGCATTGTGACGGAGGTTCCGGAGATCGCAGAAAGGCTTGCGAAGGCTTTCTGGCCGGGACCGCTGACCATGGTGTTGCCCAAATGTGATGCCATTCCGGAGGTTACGTCCGGCGGTCTGGACACCGTAGGGGTTCGTATGCCCTCCCATCCGGCGGCACTTTCACTCATCCGCATGTCCGGATGCCCGATCGCTGCCCCCTCTGCCAATCGTTCCGGCTCTCCCAGCCCGACCACGGCAAAGCATGTGATGGATGATATGGACGGCAGGATCGCCGCAGTCATTGACGGCGGACTCTGCGATGTGGGTGTCGAATCTACGGTGATTTGCTTTGATGATGACGAAACGATCCACATCCTGCGTCCGGGGCTGATCTCTGCGGAGGATCTCGAACCGTTTGCGGCACATGTCTATGTGGATGAAGCGGTCTACACACAGATCGCAGCGGATGCAAAGGTCGCATCCCCCGGTATGAAGTACCGGCACTATGCCCCCCATGCAAAGATCATTCCGGTGGATGCACCGGATCATGCAGCATTTGCGGCATTTGTACAGTCACAGAAACAGGAAGGCATTTTCTGTCTGCTGTTTGATTCCGATCCGGAAATTGCAGGGATCCCCTGCATGCGGTACGGCGACAGCGGCAGGGAGCAGGCACATTTTCTCTTCCTGCGGTTCCGTGAGCTGGATGAAGCAGGTGCTCAAACAGTATATGTCAGAATGCCGAAAAAAAGCGGTACGGATCTTTCCGTCTACAACCGCCTGATGCGTGCGGCAGGATTTGAGGTGATAACGCTATGAGCCATGACAAAGTTGCTATGGTCATCGGTCTGACGGGTCAGACCGGTGCCGGAAAAAGCACAGTTTCCAAAATTTTTGTGAAAAACGGTTTCAAACTGATCGACGCTGACCGGATCTCCCGTGAGATCATGCAGCCGGGCATGCCGTGTCTGGAGGAATTATTTGACTACTTCGGCAGTTCCATCCGCAATCCGGATGATACGCTGAACCGCAAGGCTCTGGCGAATATCGTATTCACGGACAACCGCAGGCTCGAAAGCCTGAACAGCATCTGCCATCCGTTCATTACCGAGGAAATCCTTGCACGGATCGGATGCTATTCCGCAGAGGGGCACAAGCTCATTCTCCTTGATGCTCCGACACTTTTTGAAAGTCAGGCAGCGGATTTCTGCGATCTCATCATCTCGGTGGTGGCAAAGCCGGAGCTGCGGTGCGGACGCATTATGAAGCGTGACAGCATCACGGAAACCGAGGCACGCAACCGGATGGATTCCCAGCTAAGTGAAACGTTTTTTGTCGGACATTCGGATTTTGTGATCCGGAATGACGAAGACTGTGAACAGCTTTTTGCTCTTGCAGAAGAGGTTGCGGATAAAATCAAGGTTTATTATCATACTAATTTTAATATATCGGATTGAAAGGCGGTACCAGCATGGAAAATGAAAAGTCAATTGCAAAGCAGAAGAAGGAAGCCCTCCTGTCACAGAGTAAGCACGCTGTGATGCGGATGGAGGAAGCGGAGCTTGCTGCATGCGATCAGTTTTGTGAAGCATACAAGGAATTTCTGGACAGAGCAAAGACCGAGCGTGAAGCTGTGAAGTTCGTGGAGGCTGCTCTGCTTGCGAACGGCTACCAGAAATTCACCCCCGGCATGGCACTCAAGGCGGGCGACCGGATCTATGTGAACAACAGAGGCAAGGCGGTCATTATGGCGACCATCGGCACGGCTCCCATCACGGAGGGCGTGCGTCTGAATGCAGCACATATCGACTCCCCCAGACTGGATATGAAGCAGCATCCGCTGTATGAGGATACTGAAATGGCATTCTTCAAGACCCATTACTATGGCGGTATCAAGAAGTACCAGTGGACGGCAATGCCCCTCTCCCTGCACGGTGTTGTGATCCGGAAGGACGGCACAAGCGTGGAGGTGTGCATCGGTGAGGATGAGAATGATCCGGTATTCTGCATTACTGACCTTCTCCCCCATCTGGCGGCAAACCAGATGAAGCGTACACTCTCCGAGGGCATCAAGGGCGAGGAACTGAATATCGTGGTTGGCTCCCGTCCGTTCAAGGATGACAGTGAAAGCAATCTCGTGAAGCTGGCGATCATGGACATTCTGAACGAAAAGTACGGCATCGTCGAGGATGATTTCATTTCCGCAGAGCTGGAAGCGGTTCCGGCATTCAAGGCAAAGGATGTGGGCTTTGACCGCAGCATGATCGGTGCGTATGGGCATGATGACAGAGTTTGTGCATATACCGCATTTGCGGCAGCACTCGAAAGCAAGGCTCCCGTTCACACGGGCGTGACCATCCTCACGGATAAGGAGGAAACCGGCAGCGACGGCAATACGGGTCTTTGCTCGTCCTATCTGAAATATTTCCTGTATGACCTTGCAGAATGCTTCGGTGCAAACGGCAGAGCTGTGATTTCGGCATCCAAGTGCCTTTCTGCCGATGTGAATGCAGCATATGATCCGACATTCTCCGATGTGCTCGAACGCAACAACTGTGCGTATTTCAACCATGGTGTCTGCGTGACAAAGTTCACTGGTGCAAGGGGCAAGTCCGGCACATCCGATGCGTCCGCTGAATTTGTGGGCGAGATCCGCAGACTGCTGGATGATAAGAACGTGATCTGGCAGACCGGCGAGCTTGGCAAGGTGGATATGGGCGGCGGCGGCACCGTTGCGGCATATATCGCAAATCTGAACATTGACACGATTGATGTGGGCGTTCCGGTACTCTCCATGCATGCACCGTATGAGATGGTAGCAAAGACGGACGTTTATGCAGCATATAAGGCATTTGCGGCATTTCTGGAATACTGATAAAAAGGGGGTATGGGGGAACGGCGAGTCGCCGCTGACATTCGTTGCCTTTGTGCCATACGGCACAAGCGGCAACAGGTGAATCCCTGCCCGACTTTCCGCAGGATAGGAGGGCAGATTGCCAGCACAGCCTCTGCACCGTTGCTTGTCCCCCATTTGAAATATGCGTTATTTAGAGCGTTTTGACACCAAGATCCTGCTAGCCAATGCGGAGGATCTTTACTGGATGATCAAGAATTTCAGCGAGGATCACGCAATCTCGTTCACTGATGCAAAGGACATCATTCTGACTGCCATGATCGGCAGTCAGGGTGTAGAGCAGAATCTTGCTGATATTGCGAAAAAGATGGATAGACTTTAAACAACCTTTTATTGCCTGTCCCTGTTTAATCTTGGAAAAGAGGAATCACTATGGGTAGTATGCACATTATTGGCTCCGGCAATTATACAATTCGTGTAACCGACAGCAGAGGGGGTATTGTTTCTGAACTTCGTTTTGAAAATGTTTGTATCAAATGCAATGAACATATGCTGAGCGTTTCAGATAAAAAAGGGCAAACGCTCTATCTTGTTTCCACATGCAATAATACCGTGGAAATAGTAGAGGACAGCATTCTGTCCCGATGGGAGGAATCATGAAACTAATTTCATGGAATGTCAACGGCTTTCGTGCCTGTCTGACAAAGGGCTTTGAGGAAAGTTTCAAGAAGCTGGATGCGGATGTGTTCTGCATTCAGGAAACGAAAATGCAGCCGGAACAGGTGACGACCTCCTTTGACGGCTATGTGCAATATTTCAACAGTGCAGTGAAGAAGGGCTATTCCGGCACAGCGGTATTCACAAAACAGGAGCCGATTTCCGTGACGTTCAATTTTGAGGGGCACACGGACGAGGGACGTGCCATTATCTGCGAATACGAGAATTTTTATCTGGTGAATCTCTATGTGCCGAACGCACAGCGGGAGCTTGCACGGATCGACTACCGGATGAAATGGGAGGATGACCTCCGTGCATTTCTGACGGAACTGGACAAGAAAAAGCCGATCATCCTCTGCGGTGACCTGAATGTCGCACACAAGGAGATCGACCTGAAAAATCCGAAAACAAATGTCGGCAATGCGGGCTTTTCGGATGAAGAGCGTGGAAAATTCGGGGAGCTTCTGAATGCCGGATTTACGGATACATTCCGCTATCTGTACCCTGACAAGGAGGGTGCCTATACATGGTGGTCGTACATGTTCAAGGCAAGGGAACGCAACACGGGATGGAGAATTGACTATTTTCTGGTATCGAACCGCATTGCGGATAAAATCGTGGATGCCACGATCTACCCCGATGTGATGGGCAGCGACCATTGTCCGGTGGGGCTGGAGATTGATCTCGATTAAATGAAAAACACCTGAAAAGTTTCGGCTTTTCAGGTGTTTGTTTTTAATTCACTGAATCCATTCTTCAATTGCAAATGCCCCATGCATAAAAGTATGGGCATTGAATTTCACCGTGTGAATCCGATTGTCGTATTCATAGTGAAAGGAGATGGTGAATCCCAGTTCATGTGACGTTCTTGTTTCATGTCCGTAGCCGTAATGCTCAAAACAGATACCATAGACCATCCGCTCACCGCTGCATTCACCTTTCATGCGGTTTAACAAGCCTTGTGCAGATTCCATACAGCAATCAAGATGATTCAGTGCATTCATAGCCAGATCTGCAACTTCATCGGTTATTTTTTCATCAACCGCTTCCAGCACGATTTCAATACCATCTGAATTGTAAATATAGGCATAATCATCCGCAAAACGGAATTTGTCGAAATTTCTGTTTTCCAGAAAGCTGATAATTTCGGGAAGACTGTATAGTTGATTCGTTCTGGACATACTGATCATTCCTTTCAGCAATCATTTTTATGGAAGTGCCACTCCCCCGCCCGAAACTTCTGAATCGCAACCGGAATCATGATCAGCAATGCAAGCAGAAACAGGAATAATTCCGGTCGCAGCTCGGCATTATCCGCAATATAGAACGTGCCTTCTGAACCATTTTCCGAATACAGAAGATTACCATCCTGCATGAAATAATGCTTGTTTTCAACATCCAGCGGTGATGCATCATGTCGAAGCGACCGCAGATATTCCGCATATTCCGGCGTATCTTTCATCTGATACACAGCAAAATCTCCATAGCCGTACACTTCCACTGCATAGCCGGAACTTGTATAAATCAGCAATGTTTCTCCCTCCCAGTCAAGGGATACACTGCAATGTGACCAGGCAGGACGGATGCTGTAATCATAGCGAACATCGTCATAGACATTGATTTCCCAGCCGTCAAGCTCTGTTGCGATCTGCCCTTGTTCGGATGCATCAAAGACACGAATTCTTCCATGACATTCATTGTCGGAGAATTCCAACGAAAACGGTGCATCCTCCAGCAGGGTCATCTCCGGACGATCGGGCATTACTTCCCCCTCTCCTCCAGAATATCCATCATCTCACCGACATTCTTCATGCCGCTGACTTCACGGACGGTAAAACGCATCTTGAATGCACGTTCCACTGCACCGATCAGATTGATGTGTTCAAGGCTGTCCCAGTCCTCAATATCATCCGCACAGGTATTGTCGGTCAGGGTGATGTCGTCGTCATCGAATACGTCCTGAAAAATTTCGGTCAGTCTGTTCTTGATTTCTGCTCTGTTCATGGTGTGTTCCTCCTTGATTATACAGTCACTGCCACGGCAATGACTTCATTTTTCGGCGTGTAGTCTGCGGTTTGCAGCTTCCATGCGGTGTTTCCATCCGCATCCTCGGAAATCTTTGTGAATCCGAATGTGCCGAACAGCTCCGCTACCATGCCGTTTTTCTTCGTCGGGTAGTAATGCCCAATGATTTCTGTGATTCCCTGTCTGCGGCTCGCCTCCACGAGGGCATCGAGCATCGCTAATTCCATGTCACGCTTAAGCACACGGCAGCTCATCAGCCACAGATCAATATGCAGGGTACTCCCCTCTTTTTTGCCGATCACGACCGATACAATGCCGTTATCCCCGAAGCTGTCCTCCAGCCGTCCATACAGCCGGATATAATCGGGATCTGCGGCAACCGCTTCCATTTCCGCCTGTGTATAGCGTTTTGTCGTCACGTTGAACTGGTTGCTCTTGTTCGTCAGCTGCGTGATTCTGGGGATGGTCACAGCGTCAAAATCCGCAATGACCGCTTTCATTTCAAGGCTTTTCAGGAAGTCCTTGTAGTCCGTGAATTTCGCCTGTGCCGCCTGCCGCTTGGCGTTTTCCATGTACATGGCGTTCCGCTTGGCATCGTCTGCGGAGAGGTTTGTCACCTCAAAATAACCGGCACGGTTAAGGCGGAGCATACATTCCTCCACGGAATCGAACGGCACAACGGCGGTTTCCGGCAGCTGTGCCTGCACGATTGCCCGTTCGGCTGGGTTATCATCCACAAAAACAAAGCTCTCCGGCAGAAGCGTCAGCTCCTGTGCCATGTCTGCGATGTTCATGGACTTCGGGTCCCAGTTTGCTTTGATGCAGACAAAATCATCCGGTTTCAGGATGCCCTCCGGATGCTCCAGACCGAGAATCGCATTTTCATAGTCATTCTTCGAGCAGACGGTCAGCAGCACGCCCAGATCCTTGTGGGCTTTCAGATATCCCTGCAATGCGGCGTATGCCTGTCCGACGGAGGTTTCCTGCCCGATTTCAATGCCTGCCTGTCCGTCATCCCCGATCACGCCGCCCCAGAGGGTATTATCAAGGTCGAGGGCGAGGACTTTCTTATTTTTGCCCATCAGCGAACAGATGATATTGCTCAGATTATAGGCAAATTCCGGAATTGCCGGAACACAGAGGGCGTATTTGTAGAGATGCCAGTAGGACGGTTCCAGCCATTTGTCCAGACCATAGCATGCGGACAGGTAGTTGATGTCGTGGATGTAGAAATGCTGGTGCTGCCTTGCATAGTCATAGAACCGGCAGTTCAGGCGTGTGAGAAAGTCGATCTTTCCGTGGATGCTGCCGGCTTCACGGTTGCCCATGAGCCTTGTGAGGGGCATTTCAAAATTGTTCTGGATGATGGGGCAGCCGTAGACTTCGGAAAGCCTGTCCCACATCTGTGCAAAATGGGAATAGGTCTGTTCAAGCTTGTGTTCTGCAAGCTCGGCAGAATCGCCGATCACGGGGTATTCCTGCACGTTGCGTGCGGTCGTATGGATGAAGATGATCTCCGGCTGGAACGCTTCGAGGGAGGCATTCGGGAACATGGCATCATTCCAGTACTGGGCATATTCGGATTCCCAGAATTCCGGCACGATGCCACGATTTCTGAGAAAAAGCTCCAGCATCTGCAAAATATCGCTTGTGGTCGAACCGCCGAGGACGGCGATCCGCAGACGGAGAGCACCGCTTTCCTGCTCCCTGAGCGTCCGCAGGAGCCGGCGGCGTTTTTGCAGGAGCATGTCGCTGTCAAAGGGATAGCAGAGTTCTTGCAGCATAATTTCCTCCATATCTTCACTGCCCTGCAAAAGCAGGGCAGTTTGGTTAATGCATAATGGTTTCGAGATTCTTTGCATTGTTGCCGGTCGCACTGAAAGTGTTCATGGCAAAAAGGACATCCGTGATGGCGTATTCCTCTGCAAAGTCAATGACGGACGGCTCAAAGTAACGCATATCCACGACCCAGATTTCGGAGAAGGACTGGGTCAGGCACGGTACAAGTGCATTGCCGTAGCTGTCCTTGATGATCAGCAGCCGTCTGCCGTTGGTGCAGTCGGTGGTCACTCGGGTGATGCGTTCATCGCCGCCCATGAACACCAGATACCAGCTGCTGCTTGGGAGCTTTTCCACGTTGGGAAGCATCAGGCTTGCCTCTCTGCCGTTGGTCATATCCGGATCAAAATAAGTCGTCGTGATATTGTTCGTGGGCTTGTAATAAACAAACGGCTCGGGGTTGTCCTTGAATACGGCGTTGTTTGTATAGCCGTAAAGCGTGCCGACATAGCCGTCGAGCTGCACGGTTTCATATGCGGATAGCTCTGCAAACGGAACACCTGCGGAGGCTGCAAATGCCTTTGCAGCATAGTAGGCACCCAGAGGCTGCCAGTGGTGGTCGGTACGGGAGTAGATCGGCTCGTTCTTGTGCTCCTCCAGAATGCTGTAAGCATCGACCGGAACAATACCATTGAGGAACGTGTTCAGATAGCTGATGGTGTCCTTTTCGCTTGCGGTATAGCTCCGGTATTTTTCCGGAAGATAATAGGAAACAGCGGTGGGAGCAACGAGGGAGTAGACATTCACCTGACTGCCCAGCTCCTGCTTGTATTGGTTGACGATATTGGCGTAACGCTCCGCATTGGACTTGCTGCCGCCGTAGAGCATCAGACCACGATCCTTGACAATGAGGATGTTGTTGGCGATCTCACCGTCCATATCCTCCTGCTCATCCGCCGGCGGTT
This sequence comes from Oscillospiraceae bacterium, assembly GCA_017462785.1. Taxonomy (GTDB): domain Bacteria; phylum Bacillota; class Clostridia; order Oscillospirales; family Ruminococcaceae; genus UBA3855. The sequence continues at coordinate 179,392 of JAFTQJ010000055.1, forward strand.
CTGTGGGAGGAACTGTGGTCGTTTCGGATTCAGCGGTCGTGTCGGTGTAGATGGTGGTTTCCTCCGGATCGGCGGTTTCCTGCGGCGGTGCTGTTTCGGTGTTTTTCTGCGGTGCAGTTGCAGGAATATCGACCTGTGCAAACTTCGTGGGCGGCTCGGTCGTTTCTTCCTGTGTTGCATCCGGATCCTCGATCGTCGGGATGCTGCCCACAAGGATCACACCGTCATCGTAGGGGATGCCGAGATTTCCACGGAAATCGGAGATCACACCCTTGAAGAAGCTACGCATGGGAACGGTGTCATTATAATATTCAGCGAATTCGGCGGTATAAGTCCCCGAAAAATAGGCAGCCGGAGAAAACTGCGGACGCACCGCAAGATTGCGGTTCTCCTCATCCGATTTTGTGGGACGTTCACCAAACAGCAGAAAACAGCTGATGACAGCCATCACAAAGAGCAGCACCACTGCATTGACGGAAAATAGAATGCGGTCAACACTGTGGGGAGCCACGGGGAGGAGGATCGGCTTTTTTTCCGGCTCCTGCGGTTCGGGGAGCATCACATCAATGTTCTGCATTTTTTTCTCATTCATGCTGTTCCCTCCTTTCAAAACAATGGGTTCGGCGGTAATATCAGAAACGGTAGTAGAGGAACGCCTTTGTCGTTGCGTCCACCAGAAGAATGCTGCTTGTAATCAGCAGAACTGCACTTGTGAGCGTTCCGAGAACGGAAACGGTGATTTTTGCATTCTGCGAATTTGCGGCGATCTTCTTGGGGATTTCCAGCAGCGGGAATGTGCAGATGATCGCTGCGATGATGAGGAAGAGGTTGTTGCAGAAAGAAACCTGTTCCATTGTGCCGTAAAAGCCGTTGGGATTGAACAGCGTCAGATTCTTCAGGAAGGGCAGGAGCTGGCTGGTATCCTCAAAGTAGAAGATGCCGAAACCAATAATAATGACGATCTTGTTGTAGATGTGGCGGATCCAGATCGGGATGGCTTTCATTTTCTTTTTACCGATTCTGGTTTCGAGCAGGATGAAGATGCCGTAGTATATGCCCCAGATCACATAGTTCCAGCTTGCACCGTGCCAGATGCCGGTGCACAGCCATACTGCCGCCAGACTGAGGTACTTGCTGCGGATGCCGAAAATCGGCAGCGGAAGCAGGTAGTCACGGAAGAATGAACCGAGGGAGATATGCCACCTCTGCCAGAATTCGGTGATGTCCTTGCAGAGGAAGGGATGGTTGAAGTTCTCGTTGAAATGGAAGCCGAACAGCCTGCCAAGACCGATCGCCATATCGGAATAGCCCGAAAAATCGAAGTATATGTACAGGGAGTAGATGATGACACCGTACCATGTGCCGACCACGGAAAGGGATTCCGGATTGCCGCCGAGGAAGTCGTCCACGATGCGGAAGAGCTGATCGGCAAGGATCACCTTTTTGGAAAGACCGATGATGAACCTCGTCAGACCGCAGCTGAGATCCTCAAGGGAGGTGTGACGGCTGTCGATCTCTGCGGCAATGGTGCTGTAACGGACGATGGGGCCTGCAATCAGCTGCGGGAAGAGCGATACATAGAGCAGGAATTTGGTGAAACTCCGCTGGGGGTCGATCTTTTCCCAGTAGCAGTCCACGACATAGGACATGACCTGAAAGGTGTAGAAGCTGATGCCGACGAGCTGGGCGATCTGCGGCACGGGAAAGGATGAGCCGAAAATGGCGTTGATGTTTTCCATCAGGAAACCGCTGTATTTGAATATGCCGATCATGCCGAGGTTATAGGCAAGGCTCACGCCGAGTACTGCTTTGGCGGCGTTCCCCTTGTACTTGCGGACACCGATGCCGAAGAAATAGTTGAGCAGTGCACTCAGAAGGAGGAGCAGGATGCGTACCGGTTCCCCCCATGCATAGAAAATCAGGGAAAAAACAATTAGTACCATGTTTTTGAGCCGCATCTCCCTCGCTGCTGCATAGCCGATCAGGCAGATGGGTAAAAACAAGTATATGAATATCAGACTTGAAAATATCATGGTTTTGTGCCTCTTGTTCTGTATCAATTCTATTTAGCACATTATCCTGTAAAAGCAAATCTTTCCAAAAAATGTGCAGGAATTCTGCGTTTCGACAAAATCCTACTTTAATTATACGTCATTCCCCCCCGATTTGCAAGGGATTTGACGAAAGTTTAACGATTTTTAAAAAAATCGTCAACTTATACAAAAAGTCTAATGGGGTGCAGAATTTCTGCACACATCCACTGAAATCAAATGTGAAAAAGCCGGATATTTTGTAGGAAACACCATTTTCCGGAAAACAAAAAGCTTCTCCCCGTGTGACAGGAAGAAGCTGAAGTATCAGAAAGGTGAGCTGAGTCTGCGGAAGAGATACGGGAAAGCAGTTTCATAATGCACGCCGTACCAGCGTGCGTCCGGAGCATCGAGGGTCGCACGGATGCTTTCCAGAGTAAAGTCCTCCGCAAGGCGTGCCGCCTGTTCGAGGGACAGCCCACGCAGCAGCCCCCCCACACAGGTGCTGGCGAACACATCGCCGGTGCCGTGGAACTGCTGGGGGAATTTTCTGTGAAAATACGAGAAATATTGGTTTCTGGATGCGTCATAGCCCATGAAGCCGACCTCGCTCTCTGCGAAGCTGACTCCGGTCAGGATGACTTGTTTTGCCCCAAGCTCCGACAGTTTTTGCAGGATGCTGCGGATGTCGCTCTCCTGATAGCCTTTCTCGGCATAGGGAATGCCGAGCATCCGGCATGCCTCGGTGAGGTTCGGGACGATCACGTCCGCTGAACGGCAGAGTCGTGTCATATGCTGCGGAAAATCCTCCGAAAATCCGCTGTAAAGCCTGCCGAAATCACCGAGCACGGGATCAACGAATAAACAGGTTTCCGGGGTGCGGAATTCTGCAAGAAGCTCCTCCACAATGGATACCTGCTCGATCGAGCCGAGGTAGCCCGTATAGACGGCATCGAAAGCAACGCCCTGTTCACGCCATTTTTCGGCGATCTTCTGTATTTCTCCGGTCAGGTCGTGAAATGTATAGTCATCGAAGGCAGTGTGTGAGGAGAGCACTGCGGTCGGCAGAATGACGGTTTCCACGCCCATTGCCGAGAGGATCGGCAGTGCAGCGGTCAGGGAGCATTTCCCGATGCAGGAAATATCCTGAATGGTCAGTATTCGTTTCATATCCATCCTCCTTTTGTCCTATACCATTATAGTTGATTTTTGCCGGAAAGTCAATGGGTTTTGCAAAAGATTTGACAAAAGACGGATTTCCTGTTATAATAGGTATCAGTGTGAATGTGAGGTGACAGCTATGCTTTTGAAAGCAGAAAATATACATAAGATTTACAACGGCGAACCGCTGTTTTCCAATATCTGTCTGCAAATCGACGATCTGGACAGGATCGGTCTGATCGGAGCGAACGGCTGCGGAAAGTCCACGCTTCTGAAGATCCTGCTCGGTGAGATCCTCCCCGACCGTGAAACGGAGGAGGAGGGCATCCTCGTGCGTGGCTCCAAGACTTCGGTGGGGTATCTGGCACAGTCGGCGGCACTTGATTCTGAGAAAACCGTCTGGGAGGAGATGCTTTCCGTCTTTTCCGTTCTGCTTGAAACGCAGGAAAAAATGCGTGAGGCGGAGCTGCAGATGCAGGCTGGGAACATGGCGATCGCTGAGGAATACAACCGCATGACTGCGTGGTTTGAGGCGAATGACGGCTATCGGATCGACGTGAAGATCAAGACGGTGCTGCATGGTATGGGCTTTACTGAGCCGGATTTTCACCGCATCGTGTCGAGCTTCAGCGGCGGCGAGAAAACAAGGCTTGCTATCACCCGCCTGCTGCTCGAATCTCCCAATCTTCTGATCCTTGACGAGCCGACCAACCATCTGGACTTTGAAACGATCCAGTGGCTGGAGGAATACTTGCAGGGCTACAAGGGTGCACTGCTGATCGTGTCCCATGACCGCTATTTTCTGGATAAGCTCTGCACATCCGTCTGCGAGATCGAGCGTGGAAAATTAACACGGTATAAGGGCAATTATTCTGCATTCACTGTACAGAAGGCGGCGGCGGTCGAACGTCAGGAAAAGGAATATGCCCTCCAGCAGAAGGAAATCGCAAAGCTGGAGGATTATGTGGCACGGAATCTCGTTCGTGCGTCCACGACCAAGAGTGCACAGAGCCGCAGAAAACAGCTCGAAAAAATGGAGCGTATCGAAAAGCCCATCACCCATGAAAAGCGTGCAAGCCTGCGGTTTTCCTATGAGGTGGAGCCGCCGCAGGAGGTACTGGAGGTACGGGATGCGGACATCTCCGTTGGTGAGGGTACGGATCGGAAAACACTGCTCGAACACATTTCCTTTGTGCTGCGGAGGGGCGAAAAGCTGGGTATTGTCGGTGTGAACGGCATCGGAAAATCCACGTTCCTGAAAGAGATCCTGAATGTCCTCCCCCATCAGGGGCTGATCCGCTTCAATAAAAATGTCAAGCTTGCCTATTTTGATCAGGAGAGCACAAACCTGAATCCGGACAATACTGTCATTGACGAGCTGCACGACCGTTTTCCGGCAATGCTGGACGGCGAGATTCGCAGTATTCTGGGACAGGTACGCATCACGGGTGAGAACGTGTTCAAACGGATCTCCGCACTCAGCGGCGGTGAGCGTGCAAGGGTTTGTTTTGCTCTGCTCATGCTGGAAAATGCCAATGTGATGCTCCTTGACGAGCCGACCAACCACATCGACCTCCCCATGAAGGAGGTGCTGGAAGAGGCACTGGATGCCTATACGGGCACGCTTCTGTTCGTGTCCCATGACCGCTATTTCCTCAAACGGCTGGCAACGCAGATCCTTGAACTGACTGAAACCGGTGCAGTGCTGCATCCGTTCGGTTTTGAGCAGTATCTCGAAGAAAAGGCAAAGGCAAAGGCTCTTGCAGCGGCGGCGGCACAGCAGGCAGCTGTGCAGGCAAAGCCCAAGGCGGTGATTTCCCATCGTTCCAAGGCTCAGAGAAGTGCGGATGCGGCACGCAGAAACCGCATGAAAGAGCTGGAAAATGAGATCGAACAGCTCGATCTGAGGATCGCAGAACTGGAGGAGCAGATGACGCTTCCGGAGGTCTGCACGGATTATCAGAAAATGCATGATGTCTGCGAACAGCTCGAACAGGCAAAAATGCGTTCCGAGGAATGCTTTATAGAGCTTTGTGAGCTGGAGGAATCGTAAATTAGGTATTTCACACACAAATCAGAGAGTGAAATGGATTTAATTTGTGCATTTTGTATCTTGCACTTTTTTGAAAAATCGTGTATGATTATAGTGTGCAGATATGTGTGAACAGGGGAATCGTTCTCTTGAAATTCACAGTCTGTCCATAAAATTAGGTAGAATGGAAAAACAGAAAAGAGGATTTTTTATGAAAATGAGAAAGTATCTTGCAGCTCTGATGGCAATGACAATGATGTGCGGTGCATTCACTGCATGCGGCGGCGGCGAGGCTGCTGACGACTCTTCCTCCGTTGCAGAAACAGAGGCAGTCACAGAGGCTCCGACTGAGGCAGCTGATGACAGCAGTGCAGCGGCTGTTGAAGTCACACAGGCAGCGGCTCCTGAGCTGGAAACTGCTGTTGCAGCTGAGTCCGGTCAGGCATTCCTCGCAATCACAGACTCCCAGTGGTGGGTACAGTACTGGGGCAATGTGGATGATGCAGGCTACATGCTGGCATATGATGCAGGTGTTGCAGACATCACAGGCGACGGTCAGTACACAGTCAGCGTTACTGCTGATACCAATGGTTTCCGTTATGATACCACAGGTGATGTAAACGGCGAGTACACACCGGGCGGTATTGGCTTTGCGGCTGTTATCATCAAGGACGGCGAGACTGTTTGTCCGGATGCGATCATCACCATTGACAGCATCGTGATCGACGGCACAGAGATCGAGATGACTGCAAAGAACTACACCAACACCGAGGAAGGTGCGATCCGTTCCAACATCTATAACAGCTGGGTAACCACTCCCTCCGGTGATGCAAGAAGTGCAGAGGGCTATCTGTTCAACGATTTCGACAATGCATCCCCTGCTCTGGAGAATGCTGCTGACTACTCCGCAATGGTTGTAGATCCGTCTTCCTTCAATGCTTGGACCACTGTTGAGGTAAACTTCACAGTTTCCGGCATGGGCGGTGCTGCTGAGGGCGGTGAGGCTGCTGCTGAAGGTGAAGCCGCTGCTGAAGGTGAAGCTGCCGTTGAAGGTGAAGCTGCTGCTGAATAATCAGCTTTCAGCTAACTGAACGAATGACAAAAGCTGCACGGCTATGAGCTGTGCAGCTCAGCTTGTCGAAAAATTCATTTTGTTTCTGCATTCGCAGAAAGGAAAGACAGAATGAGCGAACGGTAAGGGGGAGTTTTTTGCAAAAAACTCCCCCTCTCTTTCA